>JAKEHC010000172.1 GCA_022615255.1 Candidatus Dadabacteria bacterium
CTTAATATAGCAGAACCTTCTGTTTTGGTAATTAGAATTCTGGTGTTAATATAATTTTTATCCTTAAGAGAATGGATCTAACGGTAATCATCCCAACCTATAACGAAGCCATGAATGTACCGATTCTCATTGAGAGGATATACCGGGTATTTCGTGAATACTCATTAGAAGGAGAACTAATAATCGTTGACGACGACTCTCCTGATAGAACCTGGGAAGTCGCCCAGCAACTCAAAAGCGTTTATAACAACCTTGAGGTACTAAGAAGATTTGAAAAGAGAGGGCTTTCCTCAGCAGTATTAGATGGAATGCAATTGGCTAGAGGCAACATAATCGGAGTTATGGACGCGGACTTAAGTCATCCGCCTGAGAAGATACCAGAGCTAGTAAAACCGATAATATCTGGAGATTCAGACCTCGTAATAGGGAGTAGATACGTGGAAGGAGGGGACATACAAAATTGGCCTCTTAGGAGAATGTTTTCATCTAAATTAGCCACACTTTCCGCAAGAGGGCTCACCAATATTAAGGACCCGATGTCGGGTTTTTTCTTTTTTAGAAAAGAGGTAATAGAGGGCGTAGAACTCAGCCCAAAGGGATTTAAGATAGGTCTTGAGATTCTAATAAAGGGCAGATACAAAAATCCAATCGAGGTTCCTATTCTCTTCATCGACAGAAAATATGAGGCAAGCAAGCTAAGTAGCGGAGTGATTTTGGAGTATTTCTCACAAATTTTAGAGCTGTATGTCTATAGGTTTTTCAGGGCAGAACTGATAACGAAACTCCTGTCCTTTTCAAAAAGCCATATATATATCATAGTCGCTTTGCTCCTTTTCCTGGTAACGTTTACCGTTTACTACTTTACTGGCGAAGGTGGAGCGACACCATACCATTACTTCGTTCCGCTTGCCGATGCCTTTTTGCACGGAAGGTTGTATTTATTAGAAAAACCCACTTGGTTAAATGAGCTGATTCCCCTAAATGGAAGGTTTTACGTTATTTATCCGCCAATGCCTGCGATTCTTCTTCTACCACAGGTTGCAATTTCCGGAGTCGAGGCTAGCCAAACACTTGCGTCTGTTTTTTGGGGAAGCATAAACGTTACCCTAATTTATTTCCTTATGAAAAAACTTACCGACAATCGAAGATTACAAATTTGGATGGCTCTTCTCTTTGGATTCGGAACAATTCACTGGTACCTTGCGAGTATTGGAAAGGCTTGGTTCTTTGCTCAGGTAACTTCCTTTCTCTTCCTAACCCTCGCGATTTATGAAACCCTTACAAGAAAACGACCCTTACTTATAGGCCTGCTGCTCGGAGCCTCTTACTGGTCAAGGATTCCCGCGATTCTATCCCTCCCGTTCTTTATCATTATGTTATCGGATGAGTGGCTCAGCAAATCTAATGTATCTTCTTTTTTCAGAAGAATTAATCTTGTACCCCTTATTAAATTAGGTTCAGGGGTAGGCATATTTATTATATTGAATTTTATCTACAATTACCTTCGATTCGATACACCACTCGATATCGCATATTCAATACAGACTAAAGAAGAACCATGGTGGTATCCGAAGGGATTTTTTAATATATCCTATATCCCAACACATCTTTGGATTTTTTTTCTTAAACCGCCAATTTTTACATCTAATCCCCCCTATGTAATGCCCTCACTAATGGGTATGTCAATACTATTAACAACGCCAGCTTTTGTATATTCAGTTTTTGCAGGGATTAGAAACAAACTCGCTATCGCCTGTTGGTCAGCAATTGTCCCTATAGCTCTCTTGCATTTTACCCATGGTGGGACCGGCTGGATGCAGTTCGGCTATCGTTATGCCGTGGATTACTATCCTTTTTTACTCGTGCTTACCGCAGTTGGAATGAAATCCACTCTGGGTAATGATTCTGACCTGACTTGGGATCAAAAGCTTCTCATCTGTTTTGGTATCCTGGTGAATCTCTGGGGAGTCATCTGGATTAATAAATTCGGATGGGGAGACCTCTGGGGTTGATTCTTGGATTTAACATCTGGGAATCTTTCACTTTAGAACTTTGGGTGAATATCGGAATCATGCAAAATCCAAAATCTGAAGACAGACGGTTCTCTATCATAGTTTGTATTCTGCTATTCGTTATAACATTTTTAATATACTACTTTACAAGCGAGGGGCTACCAACTGCCTATAACAATTTTGTCCTCCTTGCCGAAGCTTTTCTGCACGGAAGGCTTTACTTAACGGAGGATCTTAAGTGGATTGAGTTAGCCTTTTATGAAGGCAGGTACTATATCCTTCCCCCACCCATGCCTGCCATACTCCTTCTTCCCTTCGTGGCTATTTTCGGTTTATCCACGAATCAGACACTTGCATCAATATTTATTGGAAGCCTGAATATCCCTATTGCATTTTTGGTTGTTTGTAAAATCACCCAACAGCGCGCCATAAGGTTTTGGACAACAGCGATGTTCGGATTCGGAACAATACACTGGTGGCTTTCCACTGCTGGCGGAGTCTGGTCTTTCTCTCAGGTTACCTCAGTTACCTTTCTACTCCTTGCAATTTACATAACGCTTTTAGGAAAACGCCCTTTTTTAAGCGGTGTTTTCTTAGGTGCTTCTTATTGGTCTCGACTTCCAACCATTCTTTCCCTACCCTTTTTCATAGTTATGTACTCAGATAAGTGGTTAAAAAGACCCGGAGAATCATCAATATTAAAGAGAATTAACTTAAAGCCCCTTATCTACCTTGCTCTTGGTGTCGGAATATTCGTCCTTCTAAACTTCATTTATAATTTTGTGAGATTTGGCACCCCATTAGATGTCGCTTACTATCTAAAGCCAGGGATATTTGACGAACACTGGTATGAAAAAGGGATATTTGACATTACTTATATCCCACGCCATCTTAGAATAATATTTGCAGCCTTTCCGATTTTTCTTCCAAAAGCGCCCTATGTCATGCCCTCATGGGGAGGGATGGCAATCTGGATTACCACTCCCGCTTTTATCTATGCCCTATTCGCTGGTATAAGAAACAAACTTGCTATCGGATGTTGGATTTCCATTCTGCTGATAGCAATAGTTGAATTTACGCATGGAACTACAGGTTTTTCCCAGTTTGGTTATAGATTTGCAGTAGATTTCTACCCCTTTTTATTTTTACTGACTGTAAAAGGGATAGGCGACAGGATTAGATGGCACCATAAGGTTCTTATTACTATCGGTGTGCTTGTAAATCTCTGGGGGGTTTTATGGATTAACAAGTTCGGATGGATAGGATGGTAGACGTTAATAAAAGAGAAATAGCTATCGTCGCTATATTATTAATTCTAGGTTTTTTAATCCGTATAGCAATATCAAATAACCAGGGTTTTGCCTGGGATGTCTTAACACATATAAGATGGGCGAAGTCTCTATTTGAATATGGCTTGTCTAATGCCTATGAGAAATCCAATAGTAATTTGCCCCCTGTATTTATGTATATTCTGTACCTATTTAGCTATCCTATAGCAAAACTAGGGGATTATTCCTCCCTATTTGCGAAATTACCCGGAATTATCTCAGACATAGGCATATCAATAGTTATCTATTTATTCGTAAAAAGAAAGCTAGGAGTTGAAAACCTGTCAAAAAATTCACCGTTAATTTCGATGACCTTATTCTTATTTAATCCAGCTATAATCTTTGCCTCCGCAATATGGGGGAAATGGGACGATTCTCTATTATCGTTTTTTTTACTGCTTACTATCTATTATCATAACACCTATAAAGAAGGAATCTTTTACGCCCTAGCAATTCTCACTAAGCTCCATGGGATAATCCTAGCGCCCATACTCTTAAGGAATAAAGATCTTCCTAAATTAATCGTCCCCTTTGTCTTAACATCCATCTTAATTCTTATACCCTTTTTTTCTCATCTTAAAATACTCTATGAGGAAGTAGTTATCAGGTCAATAAACCAACCTCCTCATATTACAATAAGCGCCTATAACTTTTGGTGGTTATTTAACTGGAGCGGCTGGGGAAAGGAATGGTTTGATGCCCCCAGGGACACCAATATGTATTATTTCATAATTCCCAAATATTTCGGACTGCTTGTATTTATCTCGATCTTAGCTCTTTTAATTATATATATAAAACAAAAGGATTATAAAATGGAATCTATATGCTTTGGGTCATTTTTTATCTATTTTACATCTTTCTTGTTCCTTACAAGGGTTCATGAAAGATATATGTATTATTGCATTCCATTTTTAGCCTTACTTTTAAATGATAAAAAATTTCTTTATACATATATAATCTTATCTATAACCTTTTTCCTTAATCTCTATTTTGTGTATGAACAAAACTATCCCACTTACTTCCCTTTACTTTATAAGATTAAAGCCTTAACGATTGGAATTTCATTAATAAATTTATCTGTTTTTATATATATGTTTGCTCAATTGATTAAGCGCATCACTTTGCCCCCCAGCAAGACTGGTGAGCTAGCATCAAACTAAATTGGGCAAGCCCATACCCAATTTGTTAACAGATTCAATAGCGCCTAGTCGAGATGTGCCCAGTCATTATGTAGAAATACTTTTGCCCCACCTTCAATCCACTTACCTAATCTAGTAGATTTACTTCTTGAAAACTATGAATTTATATCCCAGGAAGTTCCAGAAGACTGAAATAACAACAGCTATAAAGGCGCCAATGTTTGCCCAGAGCCTTGGCGAGATTTCACCCATAGGACTAATAACATTTACAATAAAAGAAGCTACAATCACGTTGATTCCAAATCCAACCCCGCTTATTGTTAAAAACTGTAAGAACTGCTTTCCTGTTTCGCTAGTCTCATGGCTCTCAAACGTCCAGAATCTATTCCACAAATAGCTGTTTGAAACCGCAACTATGAAAGAGACAGCTTTAAAAAGAGAATAAAGATAGCCTCTTTCTACCCCCGTAAGGAATATCAAAAGATTCAGTATTCCAAAATCTATAGCTGAATTTGATAGCCCGATTGTTATAAACTTTCCAAATTGAAATAAAACAGGACGCCTTTTCCCCAAACGAAACGTTCCATAAACCCCTATTATCGCTAACGCAGGGAGAATAAGGAATATCAGCCACTTAGACCTTATAAAAATATCGAATATTGGAACATCTCGCTCAAGGTTCTTTGAGATAAAGATGAGAAAGACCGCGACAATCTCTCCCAAGATTAGACTGCTCATTATGTCCGATTTTCTGAATACATTCACCATTATGGACCTATAACTGTATCACAATTTATCTCCACGCCCTTAGCCAAAAATAACCTTCAATCGAGGTGTTTGAGACTGGTATTGCCGCTAATATAGGGTAGAAGTAAATAAACATACCTAACGCTACTGCAAGATACAGGATGACAAAAACCTTTCCGTAGCGGAATTTTTCCCAGATTAAATTAAGAAAATAAGCTATTATTAGAAGAAAAAAGGGAAGCGAAGGGAGAAAATGGTAGAGAAACACCAGCTTTCTAGGGGAAAGAGCCCATGGGAGCCAGTAAGCAAAAACGCTAAGTGTTACAAAAGCTAGCGCTGGCAGCTCCTTACGTATGACTTGAACAACGCTCAAGATTAGAAAAACGCATCCCGTCCACCAGATAAATGGGTTCCCAATAGCATAAATGTGAGAGCTCTCTTCTGGTCCGCTCCCAAGATATAAATAAACTGATCTAAGAAGAATGGGCCATTTCCACCAAGAAGCCTGATAGGGATGTGTTGCAGTAAGCCCCTTATGGTAGCCATACATATTGCTTTGAAGATTTATAAAATCACTCAAGGAATTCCCATAAAGAAAAAATGGAAGGTATGTTATCATGTAAACCACGAATGGAATAACTATGAATATAATGATTATCCTAGGAATAATTTTTAAGCCTTGAAGGGTTATGGATCCCCTTTTCTTGGCATCCAAAAAACCCTCGCGGTAAAAGATGAATAAAAACGAGATAGCGCCTAAAAATTCAAGCGAATATACACCGCTCCATTTTACGGATACAGCGGCTCCGCAAAAAATACCGGAAAACACGAGAAAGGTGTTCTTTCGGGTCCTTGCGTATTTAACAAAAAAAAGTGACGCAAGCATAATGAAGCTCATAAGAAATATATCCACCATAGTTATCCGGCTTAGCACAAAGATGAACGATTCAAACGTGAATAGAAATGCGGCTATAAGGGAAGCCCTTTTGCTTTGAAAAAGCTCATAACAGAGTAAATAAATAAAGAGAGTCCCAAAGCCGCCGAAAATAGCCTGGAAGAAACGCCATCCAAATGCGTTATCGCCGAAAATCAAGATACCTATTGCGCTTAGCTCCTTTCCAAGATGCGGGTGCGACCATTCATAAGCAAACCCTTCGGGCGCCTTGCCTCCTATCTCCCACCCGGCTCTATTTCCCTTTGCCATCTCCTGAGCCGTAAAGGCATAATAAATCTCGTCAAAATAGTAGCTATTTGGAACATCAAGACGATAAAGCTTGAGACCCAGGGTCAGAATGAGTAAAAAGAAAAGCAGTGCCTCGAACCTATATCTTGTAATGAACGCGTTAAGCGGCATATTAAACCAACTCTTCATTGGAATGAGTAATTATTGGCTCATATATTATCATATTAATTCTTTATAAAATATAATCAGACCCTAAGGGCTTTTTACCCTATAGGGCTTAAAGGAGTTCCTAATAAAATCCGTTAGAACAATAAGGAAGATGGTTAACAGGAGAGCAACTATTCCCGGTATATAGGGGTCCATTGAAGATGGGGAAAAACCTTGAATAGGATTGTATTTTGTGTAGGCATAAATCATATTTGCCACATAAACGGCTGAAACAATCAGGTAAGATATAAAGTTTCTCCATGAGAGAAAAGAAATCGTCGTGAAAAACACAACCGTAGTAAGGAAGTGTCTTTCGTGGGCTCTAGTGACAAAGAGAAAAAGAGCAAAGAAGATAAGGGTTACAGCATAAAAACTGCGGATTGTGAGTGAAGAGCCATTTTCGGAGCAAAAAGCGTTTTGTTTTTCAAGAAGGTTAAATTGTTGAACCCTGATAAAATTTCGCCCGCTTAACTCAAACCTACATAAAAAGCCAAGAATCAAGACATAGAAAACCCCAAACATAATAGTTCCCCACCTTTGATATGTGACATCAAGAAACGCATCTTGATCACTTTTCCACATTCCGTGCAACATACCCCAGAAATTAAATGCGTTGGCAGATGTATATTTGTATCCATTGTATGCCGTATAGAACCTATCTTTTATGAAGAGGAACGTCTCCTTGAAAATCCCCATTACACCATTGTTACTTAATTCGCCCCATATAAAAGGCAGTGAAATAAGCACTATTGTTATAATTGAAACAGCAATTATCTTTAGCACCAGTGTAGAGGTTTTTAAAACTAAGTCATCTTCATCCTTTCGTAAGAAAACCTCCCTCAGAATAAAAAATCCAATAACAGGGAAAATCACAAGGCTCTGTGGCTTTATCATGAATGCAACAACTATGAACAAACTTGATAAAACAAAACGTCTTCTGACCCCCAGTATAATTGAAGCGAGAATGGGAAGAGCGTGAACGGAATCAACCTGCCCCCAAAACGTTGAGTTTGAAAGTGAAGCGGGGTTGAAAAAATAGGCTAGTGAAGCAATCTTGGCATTCTTTAAGCTAGTTATATTTCTAAGAACAAAAAAGATGAAGATTGAAATCCCAAGGTCTGAGAGATTTGCCGGAAGTTTAAAAAGTACTGTGTCAGGAATCTTGGGAAAGGCGCTATGTATATGCTCAAGCAACCAGAGGATATACAAATACCCGGGCATATAATCACACCAGATCACATCATAAAACTGAGAGAATCCTACATTTGAAATACCTGTCGCCCATGTTTTCCATGACCTAATATCACCATGTGTCAGATAAGGAGAGAGAAAAATCCTTGAAATAAAACCTACAATAATAAAAATCAAGAAAAAATGTAATTCCCTTCCTTTTGCCTCACCTCCTTTCTTAAATCCTGAATCCATCTCTCAGTTTCCTGCACTGCTTATATGTTCCATTAGCCACTCTTAGTATGCATCAATTTTCTTTTCTAAACCCCCACATATAGTATCGCCCCCTATAAAGTCCGATTGATCTCCTAAAAAAATCCGTTAGAGCAATAAGGAAGATGGCTAACAGGAGAGCAACCATTCCCTGTATATAGGGGTCCAATGAAGACGAGGAAAAACCCTGAATAGGATAGTATTTCGTATAGGCATAAAACATATTGACTACATAAACAACTGAAATAATCACATAAGAGACGCAGTATCTCCATGAGAGAAAGGCAATCGTTGTAAAAAACACAATCGTAGGAAGGAAGTGTCTTTCGTGGGCTCTAGTGACAAAAAGAAAAAGGGCATAGAGTATAAGCGTCACAGCAAGAAAGGTATTGATTGCTAGCTCACTATTATCTTTTAATCCAAATTGGAACCGGTGGCTAGACATTTCGGCGAGGTTAGCTGTATTCCGCCCTTTCAGTAAATCAAAACCATGACCCCGTGTGTACTTTCCTCTCCTTAACTCAAAAAGAAAGAGAAATTCAAATATCAATAAATAAAAAGCCCCGAATATGATGATTCCCCATCTCTGATATGTAATGCCAAGAAACTTTGTCAGGTCACTCTGCCACATTTGAAATGCGCCCCAGAAATTAAATGCGTTAAGAGACGTATACTTATACTGATTATAAGCCGTATAGAACCTATCATTAATGAATAAAACTGTTTCTTTGAAAACCCCCGTTGTAAAGTTAGCAGACAATTCCCCCCATATAAAAGGCAGTACAAGAACAATGACTGCGGCTATTGAAAGAGCGATAATCTTGACTGAAAGAAAAAGGGTTTTTATGACAGCCCCTTCCTCATTTTTTCGTCTTATTAAATCCCTTATGATGAAAAATCCAATAATTGGGAAAATCACTACGCTCTGCGGCTTTATCATGAAAGCAATGACCAGGAATATGCTTGACATAAGAAAATGTTTTCTAACCCCGAGCATAATTGAAGCAAGAATGGGAAGTGCGTGAACGGAATCAACCTGTCCCCAAAGAGCAGAGTTTGAAAGCGAAGCAGGGTTGAAAAAATAGGCTAGGGAAGCGATCTTGGCATACTTCGGGCTAGTAACATCCCTCAGCGCAAAAAAGATTAGGATTGAAATCCCAAGGTCTGAGAGGTTCGCCGGAAGCTTAAAGAGGATTGTGCCAGGAATTTGAGGAAAAATCCTATGTATCTGCTCAAACAACCAAAGTATGTAAAGATACCCAGGCATATAATCGCACCAGACTTCACCATAAAACTGGGAAAATCCTAGATTTGAAATACCCGCCGCCCATGCCTTAAATGTCGCAAAATCACCCTCGAATATCCAGTAGGGAGAGAGAAGGATCCTTAAAACAAACCCCAAAAGAAGAAGCAGTGGATAAAAAACATATATGCCCCTTAGCCCCCTTATATTTTCATAAAACCCTAAGCTCATCTTTTAACTTCCAGCATTCCTTAAACATCCTCATAATCACCCTGATATTTGCGCCAGTTTGCTTTCCAAACCTGCGGGGAAAGTGCCTAACTGGAGCCTCTTTAATCGTGAACCCACCTTTTTTCAACCTAATGAGAAATTCCACGCTAAAAAGCGCCCCACCGGATTTTATAGGCTTGATAGTGAGATAAGCGCTTCTTTTAAACATCTTAAATGCACAGTCCATATCATTTATTTTCAGGTCAAAAAGAAACCTTATGAATAGATGATAAAGCCAGGTGTTTAACGAACGAATGAAAGGGTCAGCCCTTTTTTCCCTATAACCAACTACGACGTCATAATCCTCCAGATAAGGAAGAAAACTGTCAATGTCATTTATATCAAACTGGCCATCGCTATCCATAAAAAATATATAATCTAAGCTTGACCTATCAAAACCGCTCCGAAGTGCAGAGCCATAGCCCAAATTGACCGGATGATTTACTAAAACTATCCTTGGATTGGATAAAGATAATTTTTCTATAATCTCTCGTGTTTCGTCTATAGAGCCGTCATTTACAACAATGACTTCATAATCCACAAATCTTCTCTCGAGGTAGGAAAGGGCATCTCTAACGGTTTTTTCTATATTTTTCGCTTCATTATAAGCAGGAAGAACAACGGAGAGGGAAATCATTATTTCGGTCTATTTTAACATAAATGGCAATGGGTTGATTAATACTTACATTACAAACGGATACGGTTTCAATCTACTTAGGTTCAAACTCGCTGATACTACAGCCGTTCTGAGAGACCTGAAACAAACGACCGCCTTCAACATCAACGTTACTGAAGGTGCAAACCTCTTCATCTGTCCACCGCACCTGAATATCCACCTCTATTTCATTTCCGACCCCAAAATGGACTGGGAGCATATCCTGTTCACAGCAACCGCGTCCGCCAGACACCTCCCTTATCTTAATACCGCTTGATGTAATAACCTCAACCCTGGCTCCTATAGCGGAGGTATTGGTTGTTTCTCCGTTTCCGATTAACTTAAGGATAATAAAGTTGTTTTGCGTCCTGCTATTCTCCATAAGCCCTACTCCAATATGACCGTTCAAGAAAACATCCATAAAACCGTCATTGTTATAATCGCCCCAGGCTGCCCCGAATACATCAATAGGAGTATCTAACCCAACTTGAGATGCAACATTAAGAAAGCTTCCGTTTGAAAGGTTTCTAAAAAGTTTACTGGGATTAACGTGATTAGTGGTAAAGAGGTCAATCCACCCATCTCCGTCGAAATCAACCCATGCGCACGTTCTTCCATCTCCTACATCCCCCGTTCCCGTCTCCGCCGTCACATTGGTGAATGTACCATTCCCATTGTTTCTATATAGCGCATTTCTTACCGGGGTTTTTGAAAAGATGTTTACCACATACAGGTCAAAAAAGCCGTCGCCGTTAAAATCGCCCACACAAGCCGCTACTGAATTCCAGTCAGGGTCGCCTCCGACTCCAGCGCTATCCGTAATATCGGTAAACGTTCCATCCCCATTATTTAAGTAGAGTTTATTTAAACCACCATTCGCCAGGAAAAGGTCAGGAGAGCCGTTATTATTAAAATCAAACCAAACGGCTGAATTTGTGTTGAATTTTCCCAGCCCGCTTACTTCAGACACCTCGCCAAAGGTTCCGTCCCCGTTATTATGATAGAGAAAAGACCTCACAGAATCTGCCCTGCTTGCCTGCAATAGGTCAACCCATCCGTCTCTATCATAGTCAGACCATATAGTATGACCAATTATTCCGCCCTCCTTTGTAATCCCTGCATCCAGAGAGACATCAATAAAAACACCGTCACCCAGGTTTTGATAAAGTATTGGCGGCTCAAGAGTCCTTATCGTGCCAATAACTAAATCAAGAAGATTATCATTATTAAAATCAGCCCATGCCACGCTTCTACTCCGTTGAGAGATTATTCCTGACCCTTCCGTAACATTGGTAAATGTTCCGATGGTGTCGTTTCTATTAAGGGACACATTGTTTGACCGTGAGAGCGCGCTCAGTAAGATTAAATCCTGAAAGCTGTCATTATTAAAATCACCCCAGGCGTCTGTCTGCCCTAAGCCGCCAACCCTGGTTAGACCAACGTTGCCCAGAACATTATTGAATTTCGGCAAATCAATATTTGTAGAATTGCCTGAGTCGTTTTGGCTGCTCGAACAGGATGTCAATAAAGTTAAAGCTAAGTAAAGGCTTATTGAAAAAAGAAAAAACAACCTATAGGGATGCAAGCACATCACCCCTTTTTTATTTTATCGGCTAACAAATCCGCCGCCCTCAAGCTTAAAGCCTCGATAGTAAGCGAAGGGGCATCTCCGCCGCCGGATGATGGGAACACACTCGCATCCGTAACAAAGAGGTTGCCAATCTCATGGCTTCTAAGGTCTGATCCCACCACGGATTTGGCGGGGTCTTTTCCCATCCTGCAAGTGCCGAATACATGGCTGGCGTTGAAAAAATCATATGTGGAAAACTCTTCAACTATTTCATCCGCGCCGGAAGCCTTGAGAATCTCCTTTGAGGTCTTAGCCATAAAATCAAGAGTCTTAAGCTCAGACTCCCCAAGAAATGACTGTATCTTAGCCACAGGGACATCAAACTGATCCTTTACCTTCTCATCAACTGTTACGAAGGTATCCTTATTAGGAAGAAACTCTCCGATTCCGCCTATAGCCATTGCATGGCCAAACCACTTTTCAGCATTCTTTACAAACTCCTCCCCCCAGCCATCATAATAACGAAGCGCATAATTTACAGGTCCTACTGCGCTTCCCGCCGTTGGGAAAAGCCTAAACCCTCCATGAGACCCCTGTTTCGAATTTGGCTCATTCCATTTCCATATAACGCTGTCAATAGGTATGCCTCTGTAGGCATCGAGCCTTTTCGGATGAAATGCAACAGCCAAATAGTAGGTTGTTTCCATAAAGTTTTTGCCCACTAGCCCGTTTTGATTAATTCCGGAATTTAAAAGTAATCTCGGGGTTTCAACCGCTCCACAAGCGACCGCTACATAGGCTCCTTCTACAAAATGCTCCTTTCCAGATTTATCATAGTAAAAAACCCCCTTTGCCCTTTTAACGCCCCTCTTTTTTTCTACCTCTATCCTCCTTGCAAATGCGTTTGTAACTATCTCACACCTTCCGCTTTTTTCAGCAAGCGGTACAAAAGTCACGTCTACAGTGCCCTTATCCTTTCTGGGACAACCCCATGCACAGCCATTGCAATAATTACACGGCGCCGTATCCCTATAAGCCTGAGACAGTATGGCAACTGAATTAGGCAGAAGCTCCACGCCTAGCTTCTTACACCCATTTTCAATCACCTGGCTTGCGTAGCTTAATTTATGAGCCGGAAGGGGATAAGGCTCGCTTCGCTTGCGGGACGGAATGCCGCTTGGTCCAGCAACCCCAATTATCTTTTCAACCTCGAGGTAATAAGGCTCAAGGTCATCATATCCTATTGGCCAGTCTTCAGCCACCCCAAAAAGCGTTCTCATACGAAAGGCGCTTGGATGAAGCCGATGCGCTTCGCCTTGAAAGTGAAGGGTCGTCCCCCCTACGCCCGAAACCATCTGGTACTCAAGGTATTTTCTCTTATCTGACCTGTTAAGCGTTCCAGAGGCTTTATTCCACGATTTAATGTTATTATATTTGTTATCAAGCGTCTGGCTATCGCCAAATGCGTACTTTATTCTTGTCCGATAGGGAAAGCCCTTTGTTTCCCAGTCAACCTTGTCAAGCGCATAGTCCTTATAAGGGTCGTAACGTGGACCCGCCTCAAGCAAAAGGACATCCATTCCCTTTAAAGCGAGTCTCCAGGCAAATGGCGCCCCGCCGGCTCCCGAGCCGATTACTATACAATCGTATTTCTTTTTCTGAGGCATGTTTAAGATATAAGGCGTATAATGTTAATTCAAGTCTTGCATTATGTCAATTTATCAGTTAAATTTTTTAATTAAATTTAACCAATCCGACGGAGGAACGAATACAATGAAAAAGCTTTTACCTTTATTGGCTTTGCTCGTCCTATTTCCATTGGGATGTGACAGAATGGCTAAAAAAGAAGAGGCAAAAGACACCACCGAAGCTGTGGATAAAACTGTCATCGCTCGTGTTAACGGAAGGCCCATATACAAAGAGGATTTAAAGGGTAAGCCTCTTGACACTGTTATTGATTTTGAAATCCTTTACGATGCCGGTGTAAAACAAGGGGTTGATAAACAGGTTGCACAGGCTGTGGAGGATTATAAGAAGAGATTAGTAGTAACAACCCTTCAGAGGCAGATAGTAGAAAAACTGCCTAAAGATGAGACAGTAACTGAAGAGGAGATTCAAGAGTACTATAAGCAAAATGAGGGTAAATATAAGGCAATGAGTTTTAAACAGTTAATAGTCACCGATAAAGACCTTGCCGATCAAGTCCAAAAAAGGGCAATGGCTGGCGAAGATTTCGATAAGATAGCCTCTGATATGACGAAATCAGGCACGACCGTAGAGGTCAAGGATTTGAGGTTCAATAGAAGATTTAACGACCTATTTGCTGGAAAAGAGGTAGGCTCAGTAAGCGAGGTAATCACGGAAGGAAACAAATTTGTGATTTTAAAACTCACAGAGGTGAAAGAGGTGCCGCTTGATAAAGCAAAACAGGCTATAAAATACACCGTAGCGGCGAAGAAAAGGGCTCAAGCTATTCATGATTATGCCGAGCAAGCAAAGAAAGATAACAACATTTCAGTAGAAATATTAGAAGTAGACGAGGGCAAATGAAGCCGACAAGAAGAGGCTTTATTAAAACCATAGCAGTCGGCATCCTGGGGAATACCCTTATTTCCAGCCTTCCTCTAAATGTATTCGCTGAGTCAAAGAATAAGGATGGCAGTTTTGAGATTCAGCACGGCTTTAGGGTGTTTGACGTGGAAACACAGCTGAATATGGAGGCTCTTGCCGATACCCTAGTGCCGGGTTCTAAGAAAATCGGTATTAAGCAGATATTCCTAGAATATATGAAGGAGAACCCCGGGCTTGCCGGTTTTTATGACGCTGGTTTTTGGAACCTGGATTCAATATCCAGGAAAATGACTCAAAAACCATACCATGAGCTTTCTGCCAGAGAAGAGAGATACCAGGTCATAGACCATGTAAGGGTTCGCAACAGGGCTTTTTTTGAGGGTTTTCGTAAGACCATAGTTCTGCTCTACTACTCAAGCCCTGCCGTATGGAAAAAGCTATCATACAATGGGCCCCCACAGCCAAGGGGTTTTATGGATTACTCGCTCCCGCCAAAAGTCTGAGAGATAAAGAAACCCTTCATTATTCAATTTAATCCTGTAGATCATTTGTAGAGACGACCCGGTGGGTCGTCTCTATATACCCCTACAAGATTTGGTAGGCCACACCATTCCGGTAGGTCACTTGTAGGGGCGAGGCGTGCCTCGCCCTGCTCGTGGCACTGCATTTACAGCTTTTTTGTTTTACTTCCCTTCTTTCCTTCCCCTTCTCCTTATTACCCTGCTCCATCTATAACCTCGCCAAAAAGCGGACCTGCCCACCA
>JAKEHC010000031.1 GCA_022615255.1 Candidatus Dadabacteria bacterium
AGCAGTATGCTTATAGCAACGGCGGCAACCGGAAGGTGGAACGGTTCAATCATACATCTCGATGAGCCCTAATGTCAAGCCTATTTTGTTATAAGTATAAAAAGCATGGATTAAAAAAATGCTAATTGCTGAGAATCGGGCCTTCGAAAAGCTTTGCTAGAAAGATTAATCTTATTCCCGGCAATTCCTGCTCTTCGGCATGAGATCTCGAATAATTTTTCAACCTGCTCTGCAAAAAGGCCCTCTCCATGCATCCTTTTATGGAACTCCGTGCTATTGAGTTTACCGCCCCGTAACATCTTTATGCGACTTAGTATTTTGTTTTTTCTATCAGGAAAGTGCCTATCCAACCAGCTCTGAAAGAGCTCTCCGACGCCGTAAGGCAGTCTTAACATTACGTACCCTGCCTTTATTGCGCCTGCCTCTACTGCCTTCTCTATAATCCCCGGTATTTCATGGTCTGTAAGCCCTGGTATAACAGGTGCGACCATTACAATTACCGGTATGCCGTTCTCCGCCAGCTTTTGAATCGCCTTAAGGCGAAGTGATGGTTGTGAAGCGCGGGGTTCCATAACTCGGGCTAACTTAGGATTTAATGTTGTAATGGAAACGGCGACAACTGCCGCCTCGTGTTTCGTTAGCCCTTTTAGGATATCAATATCGCGCGTCACTAGATGGTTCTTTGTAACTATTCCTACCGGATTTCGGAACTCCTCAAATACCTTTAGACAGGCGCGCGTTATGCAGAAATGGCTCTCCGCTGGTTGATAGGGATCGGTTACACCGCTAATTGCTACTGGCCTTGGTTGCCATTTCAGGGAAGTGAGTTCCCTTCTCAGCAACTCAGGGGCGTCTTCTTTGACAAATATTTTAGTCTCAAAATCTAAGCCTGCTGACAGCCCTAAATACTCGTGGGTTGGCCTTGCATAACAGTATATACAGCCGTGTTCACAACCTCGGTATGGGTTAATACTAGCGTCAAATCCTACATCTGGGCTGTCGTTATATGTGATGATAGTTCGGGAGTTATCCTTATAAAAAGCGGTTTTGGGGATGCTCATTCCTTCCTTACCTAACTCAATAGATATATATTCGATCTTTTCGAATCGATTCCGGGGGTTTTCCGCTGAGCCTCTGCCTTTAATTTTTGATATAGGTCTTTCCATGATTAAACAAGAACCTTAATGTTGATAACGTAGTGTGTTACCGGTGAATTTGGGCTTATTTTAAAATCTTTCTTTATGGTATTAGTGTTACTAAGGTGGTTTCTTTGGACTTATCTTGCTCGGTTTTAAAATCATATATCCCTATACAGGCTTCATGCGTCCTATCTATAGCACCGCGTTTTCCGTTAAACATAACTAAATTTCTATCCCGCCCTTCATATGCATTCTCATAGCCTGTTATATGTATATCGTGTCGGAGTGAATTATTAACAAAGGGGCTCATTGCCCAGTTAATTAACAGCATAAATATCAGCAATGCTGACAGGAATGCTATTATGCTTCCCTCGTAGCGTCTTATGATGCTTGTATCTTTATTGTTTGTCTGTGCTTCTATTTCTGAATCTATCATATGCATTATTTGATCTTGAATTTAAATAAGTCTCCCTGTTCCTCCTTGTTCTCAAACAGATCTATATATGTGATGTTGAGAGCGCTGCATATGCGGTCTATTGTTTTTCTATCTAACCTATGCCACCTATCGTGATAAATTGGTGCCAAGGTGTTAAGCGGTATGCCTGAAATTTCTGATAATCTAACACGTGTCATATTTCTTTCCGCCAAAAGAACCCTTAGTCTACATGTTATACGCGCCATCTCTTAAATAGCTTCTCATATTTTAATTTTAAGTGAAATAAAATGATAATACAAGATATTTTAGAATAATTATTAAAATTATAATATTTTTACTCCATATATACTTATATTTATTCACAATATATATGGAGTATTTAGGCAGTGCCTGGCTGATTCCATCTGTATGTGTTTTATTTTATGCTACTACTGAGAAACTAAATATCATAGGGTTGATTGATTTATGTGGCGTTGATGTCAGAAATGTTTATCGATTTATATAGCATGCCAAATAATTGAATCTAATTTTTTGTGTTGCGCAGGTATAAGATAAAAAATATTTTTAGAAAAATTTTGTTGTTAATTGGAAATGTGTGTGTGATTGTAGAAATTTAATTATGTATGCTTTTTTTGAAATGTAATTGGTGCTACGTAATCTTTCATTTTTGGGGGTTAATTTTTTGTGTTCTGTTCTTACATTATGAGGGTGGCCCGTTACTATTTGTATTATAATCCTTTGTGATTACTGTCACGTATTGCTCTGGATCTCAGCGGTTGGGTGTATGCTCCCCTACTATTTTATTATAGATTCCCTCGTCAAAAGGTACATTTTCCTTTTCGCAATATGCTTTGACGTCATCCTTGAGTTTTTCCTCGTTGTCCATCCCTGCCCTACCCTGCCGTACTATGTTCACTATTCTTCTTATGTCTTTTTTTATTGTTTCATATCTCTCTTCTATTACCGACATATCCTCATGTGCACTTGGGATCCTTTCTTTTATATCCTTCCATTTCGCTCTAAGATAGCTTAGGTATCCAGATGGGAGATCTTCTTGAAACTCATATATCACGCCCTCGCAATACGCAAGTGAATTTATTTTCGCCTTTGACCTTAACACCGATGCGATAATTGCCGCTTCTATTATATCGGGGATTATATTCAATATCTTTTTATTTTCATAAAATTCGTTATCCGCTATCCTCCAGTGATTTCCCGTATATCTCTCGTATAGGGAAATTATATAATTTCTATGATTGAATGCTTTATCATCAACATCATCGTTAATAATAGATGATGTTGATGATGACTCTATTTTTTTCATTGAGCCATCATTTATATAATTATTATATATATAAGGTGTAGTGTTATGTACTCCAGTACCTTTTACCGGAGTTACTACGGTATTATCAACCGGAGTTACTGCGGTGTTTTTTACTTGAGTATCTACCGTAGTTTCTACTGGAGTATTTACTGCAGTAGGTACTCCAGTATTTATGTTGGTTACTGTATAATGGCTCAGGATTTTTTTTGTTTGAGGATGTATTTTTATACCAAATCTCTTTCTCGCACTTATTATTTCTTTTGGCGGGAAAGCCTTATACATAGCACCCATTGGATGGTTAGGGTAGGGGTCTACAAGGGCAATGCTCTTCTTGGCAATAAGGTTTTTAATCGCCTTTCTTATGGTTTTATCGCTACCTATACCGGTGAGGCTCATGAGTCTTGAAGCACCAAAATGTTGCGGGTCACTACCTTTTACAACAGTTTCCCTATAAATGACGGAATAAACCTTTGCTTCCATAGCAGTGTGTGTGGCATCGAGACTTATATATTCTTCACGCGTCCGCTGCTCTTTTCCCCTAGTCTGATCTTCTAATGAATCTACCGTGGTAGTTACTCCAGTATGTACTGGAGTAACTAATGTAGCTAATTCATTTAATTGTATATTTTCTATTGTTGATACTGTTAATTTGTCTTTGTTGGTTTGGAGTTTGAATAGGTTAGGGGTACCTTTAAAATAATTTTCCCAAAGTGCATCATCTTTTTGAGAGTCTTCTCTAGGCTCAAACTCCTTTACCGTTTCTGAGGATAAGCCCTCGATTTTTATTGTTTCAACCTGTCTTTTCTTCTTGGGCAAGCAAATCCCCTCCGAATTTAACATCTTTATTCTTTTCTATAAATTCTATAAGGATTTCAGCAACATGCATATAATCCTCGGCTGCTCGTGATTGAGGTGCGTATTCAAATATCGTTTTGTGGTAGCGATTAGCCTTAGCAAGATTGGTATCCACCCTAATAGAAGGAAAAATTATAGTATTTGTGTCACCCCAGACCTCATGTATGGTTGATAATACTTGATCGGATATTGAGAGTCTGGCATCAACAAAGGTAGGTAAGATACCAAGAATAATAGGAATTACCTGAAAGTATTTTTTTAGCAAAACGAATGTCTCTTGGACGTGTGACGCCCCTGCTATTGCAAGGCTATCCATAGAGATTGGAAGGATAAGATACCTGGTGTAAATAACTGCATTTGTTTGTAAAAGTGAAAGGGAAGGGGCACAGTCAACAAAGCAAATATCATAGTGATCAATACCCTCCATACGTTCTACGAGTGTTCTTTCCCTACCCATAACGGGAACTAAGTGCATCTCGGCCAGCTCCGTCTTTTTATCAGAAAAAATTGAATAAATATTAGGTCTTACGTTTACAACGCATTCTTCGAATTTCACCCCTTCAATGAGAAAATTGTATAACGTATCCTTTGGCTTTGTGTTAAGTAGTGTGGCAATGCTTCCCTGGGCATCTGTATCAATGATTAATACCTTCTTCCCTATCTCAGCTAAGGCAGCGCTAAGGTTTAGGACCGAGGTAGTTTTTCCAACACCTCCTTTTTGATTAGCGACTGTTATTTTAAACATGTTAGCGCCCGCTCTCCTCTAAGAGTTCTCTTTTAATTTGTTGAATAAGCGCAATATCTTCCGCCGTCCAAATACGGTAGTTATTTTCGTCATTACGGCGTGGTTCGGGGACCTTTTCAGCTCGAAGCCAGTTCAGTAGTGTTTTTTTTGTAACCCCTAGAATATTAGCTACCTCTTGGGTTTTGTATGTAAACTTCGTCATTCACTCTCCTTTCCATAGTTTATTAGTTTTTAGTACTTTTATCATATTTTTATATTTAGTCAACCCCTTTTATTTAAATGTATATCAAGAAAGACATTCTATAAGTAGATAAGTCTTTACGAAGGCAATGACAAGAAGCTAGAGTCTCTTAAAGACAGCCCCAAAAAGATCATTGACCACTTGAGAATACCTTGCGAGTGTGGATTTTCTTGGGAATTTAGTGGAGTATTCCCCATGTAATCAGGAATTTCAAGAGAATCAGGCTTATAGGTCAGCAGATCAATCGGGTCAGAGTATATAAACGAACTTTTTGACCCATGACCCATTCTGCATGGGATGAGACTGGACACTTATTGGGAGAGATTAGAACCCTTTTACCAAAAAACTGAAGCGATCTGTCACCCAAGTTTGACTCATGTACTATCATTCTGTTTTAATTCGTTACACAAAAATAAAAATACCTCTGATGCTTTCTCTCTATAGGGATAAAACAGGGAAAATACAAGATGGTATAAAATTTCTTTAAGCTTATCTTTATACATTGATTCTTGAATGTTTTGGATATCTTGAGAGAGCGACTTGGTCATTTCAGATAATAATTCCACGGCAATCGCGGTATTGCTCTCTGAAGAGAACTTCATATTTTTGGTTACATTTTGAAGGTCTTTTAAAATTCTTAATTCCCAATCCTTAACAGGCCTAGACGGTGGTCGTGTTAATTTTGAAAGAAGGGTAGGGGCGATCTGGATCCAAGTGGAGATAAAAGGGCTTTTTCCAAGCATTTTTCTAGCTCTATATTCGTTTTTTTGAAGCCCTTTCTTAATAAGAAAGGTTGTCAACCTTCTTATATCTCTACCCTTAAGTTCTTCTTGAAGAAGAAGAGACGTTAAAGCCCTGGCAAGAAACTCGTTTCTTGAAATGCCTGTCTTTTTAGCGAGATTGTTTACTATATCTGCGACTTCATTTGATACCTTGAATGTTAAAATTGGCATCCTGCACCTCGCTAAAATAGCCTTTATAAGGCGGGTATAATGGGGATTATAATACGATTTCATAAAAATGTAAGTAGAGAAATATATTAACTACGAGATAGAGGTACATTCAGGCGTAAGCCAACTTATGTATTGTAGGACATATTTAGCCTTAAAATTGCTAAGTGCCAATCACTTACAGCTGGTTTATTGCTTGAGGAATTAAGTATTACAGTGATCAAATTATCAATAGGGTAGGGAGGGTATTTTTAATAAAACCTGTTAAGTCGTTGCAAAGAGGGTTTGCTAAAGCAATTCAGGGAGAGGCCGTTGATATTATGTGAAGTGTCATATAAAACTATCTAAGGCTAAGAATACATAGATCGGGCTTTGATGGCTTCTGTAAAATCAACGCGAAACTGGAAAACACTTTTTCTCACATCATTAAGAAAGGCGGAGATGAAGGATATTAATGCAATTAAAAGAAAAGGGAAGATTTTAAAAGATAACTTATAAGGACTCTGGGTGGGGCTCCCCATCATCCACACGCGACCCGTTCCTTATGAACGTTCTACGGCCGGGAGATTCACCGTGTTTCCAGAGCCTGTATAAAATATATGAAATATCATGCTCAAAATCAAGAATTTATTCTCCCCTTTGTAAAAAGGGAGTAAGAGTTATCTTTGGTAAAGTTGATTTATGCTTAAAATGTTGGAACCTAACATGTAAGTTTTATTATTTATTAGATATACGGTAAGTGGGAATAATTGGTCGTGTGCTAAAAACCTATTATATATTATGTCCTATAATATTAATTATGTTAACTAATGGAGTAAGTTTATTAAAATACCTGTTGTATACCATGTAGTTTTACTATGGTGAATAAAAGAGGTCTCCATTTGGGCAATAAAAGATGCAAAATACAGGTATGAGGCTGGTAAATAAAATAACGGATAAACTTAAATGTCATTTTGAATGGATACCAGAGTAAGAGACGATTTTGAGAGAAGATATAAGAGTTGAGAGAGGGTTTTAGAGAATTTATATGAATTAATATGATGAGAAAAGCAATTGTATTAAAGTTAGGCGCATGTATTTGCTATCCAAATGAAGTGTTCTCCTGAGACAGTGGGAGTGTTGAATTTGTGGAGTTAAGTGAACTATATATTTAACTTTCAACCTTCTATTCCAACTTAGAAAGAACTATGGAAAGCATGGTGGTGAAAAGGTTAAGATTGATAAATTTGTTTTCTCACAATTTAATATAAGACAGTAAGACAACCAAGAGTTTTATATTTAGAGCGGTAATCTAAAAACTAGATTCCTCCACTTTGAAATTACCCGTTAAAGCCCTATCGGATCCAGTTGAGTGAAGAAACCAGTCTGAGTTGCCTTACTATATTCTCACCCGGGATACAATAGTATGATAGTATGACTCTCATACTATGTTACGCATTAAATAATACAACAAGCTATAAGGTTTTCGCTGAAAGTGCTCTGTAACGGTTCTAACTCAGCTTAGGTAAAATGGCGGTGACAGTTTGAGTTCTTAATAAATAATCAAGGTCACGAGTAAGACTCGTGACCTACTCGGAAAGGGAGTTGATAATATTAGTTTTTGAAAATGAATAGCCTTTCTAATATCCGCTTTTATATAAATAAAACTATCTTCTCCCCTTCCTTTTCTTTTCATAATTGCTTTCTCTTTTATTAAAATATTGCCTTAATGCCTCGTCGGATACCAACCATTTACCAGCAACCTTTCTGCCTTTAATTTTCCCTTGCCTTATATAGGCTCTTAATGTGCTGCCTGTAACGTCTAATTTCTTTGATAATTCTTTAAGGTTATAAAGATTCAACCCTGCAATGCTTTTAGGCATTTCCTTATCCCTCCTCCATACTCGCAAAGAACGTCCTCGCAAATTTAACAAAACCCTTAAGCCAAAATCTGTAATCAAGTGCGTTTCCATTTAGTTATTACTGCATCAAATCTTAAAAATAGTTTAACAACAAGCCGAATACTCCATGCGGTCTCAATTCATCATGAAGCAGTCAATTAATTAACAGCGTGTTGATCAACCTTTTAGTGCCTCACACACTTATCTAGGTTTGCGATGAAATTCTTCTGCATCTAGTAACTTTTCGTATTTTACTCCTTTTCATTTACGATTTAAAAAGGTATATACAATTGCCATTATCCCATTTCATTGTCCAAGTCAAGAGAATTTATAACACTTAAAACGAACGAACAAATATCCATGATTCCGGCAAGGCTCAGCATTCAGCGGGAAGGTGAAAGACCCGCTACTATAATTGCAGGTTTCAATCTGTCGTATATATCATATAACTACACGATATAGAGAGCTTGCTTCGCACTTCGACGGGGCTCAGGGCTCGAAATGAGAGGATGTTCCGTATCTTATATATGTCACATAGTACGGTTATCCGGATGAACAATCCTTAGATTATTACGGACTGCGATCCTACCCTTAACCTTGGCGAATACGTGGCTAAGCATCCTGGCAATAAAGTTTTCATTCGATGAACTGAAGTCTATTTTTATCTCGGTTATCTTCTCAGCTTTAGCCATTATTCCAGCAACTTCCTGAAGACCAATCACACTAACAATTATGTCATCAGATTCGTTGGAGTATTTAATTGAATAATAAAATTTAGTCAGGCTTCCACCATGAGCTGGCGGGTGCTTCCATAAGTTGCATGAAGCTGATATAAGCCCTTCAATGCCGGCTCTAAAGGCTACGATATCAACTTCCAAACCAGCTTTCCAACTTTCTCTTGCTTCCATATTGTCAATTGTATCATTAAACAAGAGCTGATCCTTTATATACTTTAAAAGCTGTTTAGAAGCGTCTTCATATGTTCTCCAGATCTCTTGGGATGAGACAGCTAAGTCGAATTTTCCGAGATTGTTTTTTTTCCTCACCTTGTTGCCTTATGCTCTATATATTATGTACAACGTTTTCTTAATGTTTAATTGTCTATTACCTATCTCTATTATCGTATCGAGTATCATTTTAGTATATTTATTCTAAAACAACAAGTATCTATTTTGCGTTTACTCTACTATTGCTTACCCATTCAGGTAATCCGGATATCGTTTACTTTGTGTTTTAAATACATTTGAGGATAATACTTCCTAAATTGTTGAAAAAAAAGGGGGGAATAAAATCCCATCTAGCCCCCTCTGTAAGATGGAAGAACTTATTAGAGCTCCTTTTGTAGAAAGTGTTTAGATCGAAAGGTTGTACGAGGTATAAACAAACGGTTTTTAGTTAGGGCTTTTTGTCGGGCAAACCACTAATACGCCTTAAAGCCTTTAGCTCTTCATAGGCTTCTGCGATCCTATACTTCATGCTCTCTATTTTTGCATTTATCTTCTGCATAAGCTCATTTTTTTTTGAAATATTCTCTGAAACCTCGTGAGAGCTATCTAGACTGGAATTCTCTCTAGCAGCTCTAACGGAGACATCCAAGGGATAAAATAGGTCGTATTCCTGATCTGGAATAAAATTATCTAGATAGAGATAAGCCTCCTCCAATATGCTGCGTCTTTCCGGAGACATTTCCCTAAGAAGAAGTTGAGCTATGGCGTGTCTTATCACAGCCTTGGGAAAGGGGAGCAGTGATTCCGGCAGGGCTGATGACACAAGGGCTAATGGCTCAATGTCTTGCCGCTCTAATACGCCCCCGAAGGCAATAACAATGTCACGAAATTCTTTATTCTCGTCCATCCGCCTGATCTAATTATAAAACAAAAGGGTACGAACTATATCTTAAATAATCCTAGAGCTCAGTTCTAGCAGATTATTCATCACCTGTGGTAAAAATGTGATCTGGGATAATCTTAGCAATGACCCTTTGCTCACCGGGAGTGCGGTGAGGATATTTGTCTACGCCTAGATATTTCTTTGCCAGGCTGTCAATATGCTTATCTGCGCCCTCGTGTGTCATCTCTACAACACGGCCTCTGATCATAACCTGCTGGTAAGGGTTTTCTGAATTCACAATTGTCAGCGCGACCCTTGGGTTTCTTCTCATGTTATAGGTTTTAACCCGTCCCTCTGCAGTATTAATGATAAGATATTTTTCGTCCGAATCAATCCATGTAATACTTACCTGAGGCGACCCGTCCGGCATAAGCGTCGCGATAGAGGCGAAATTCCTTCCCTCTTTGGTGAGCTTTTTGGCAAGCCTAGTCAATTCAGCCATTTCTCCCTCCTTAATTTATCAATGAATAAGCAATAATAGATTAGGGTCTACTATGTTGAGCCACTTTAAGCCACTTTATGGCATTTTATGTCACTTTATACCACTTTAAACCACTCAATTCAACAGGGATGGTTGGCATAGAATGAGGTGTAAAATCTCCATGGCTCAGCTTTACAGAAGGAGGGTATTAATGAAAATTCTTTTTAACCCCCCTCTTTCCAGGGTGGGAGAATAGAATCGGGACTACAAAGTCCCGTCGATCCTCATTACTAAATTGGATAAGTAAATTATCACTATATACAATATTTATATGGACGTTATCAAGAAAGAGTTATTAGAGTCGCTTCCTAGTTCTCCTGGCGTATATCTATTAAAGGATAGGAAGGGAAGGTCTCTTTATATAGGAAAGGCAAAAAATATAAGGATTCGACTCCGTTCATATTTTATTCGGAACGGGGGAAAGGATGAGAGGCCCCAAATTCCTTATTTAATGCAGGAGATATGCGATTTAGACTACTTCGTAACACAAAACGAGCGCGACGCACTTCTGCTCGAGAACTCATTAATAAAGCAAAAAAAACCTAAATACAATATCCGTTTGAAGGATGATAAAAATTACGCCTCATTAAGACTTGATCTGAGAGAGAGGTTCCCCAGGCTTACCTATACAAGACGCGTCCTAAGGGACGGGGCTATGTACTATGGTCCCTTTGCGTCAGGGCAAGCCTTGAGACAAACAAAGAGGCTTATTCATAAAATCTTCCCCATAAGGGACTGCACGGATGAAAAATTCAAGCGCCATTCAACAAGACCGTGTCTTAATTACTATATGAAGCTTTGCCTTGGGCCCTGCGCCGGGAAGGTTGACAAGGGGAAATATGGAGAGGTCGTCGAGCAGACAAGGGTGTTTCTCAAGGGCGAGAGGAAGGAGATAATAAGACTTCTACGTACAAATATGAATAAAGCCTCGGATGAGCTGAGATACGAGGATGCGGCTCACTATAGAGACCAGATCGAGCTGCTTGAGAGGCATCTGGGTGTAGACCTGCATATATCATCAAGCCTGATGGATAAGGACATAGTGGGATTTTATAGAAACACCCAGTCTGTAGAGTTCGAGGTCCTATTTTCAAGGGGCGGAGCGATAATTGATATGGCTGAATATTCTTTCAACAACGCCACGTGGGATGACGAGGAGATAATCGGGGAATTTATCGGACAGCTATACGGAGGCGAGAGATTTATACCGCAGGAGATAATCATTCCTCTACGATTCGAAGGTGTTGAGGCGTTAGGTGAATGGCTTTCTGAAAAGCGTGGGAAGAAGATAAGTATAACCGTCCCTAAGCGAGGTGCAAATTTAAAGCTGCTTGAACTTGCGAGCCGAAATGCCGAGGAAAGCTTCAGGAGGAGGTCAACTGAAAAGCAAAAAGAGCTATCTCTACTCAGGAGGGTAAAGGATTCACTCTCTCTTTCTAAGCTTCCCATTAGTGTCGAATGCTTTGACATATCGAATATACAGGGGAATATCGCCGTAGCATCAATGGTAAGGTTTGAAGATGGTAAGCCGGCAACGGGCAGGTACAGAAGGTATAAGATAAAAACGGTTTTTGGGGCAAATGACTATGCAATGATATATGAGGTGCTTCAAAGAAGGCTTAGAAGAGCGGAAGAGGAGGATTGGGAGCTCCCGAATCTGATCCTGATTGACGGTGGGAAGGGACAACTAAACATAGCTTATCAGGTGTTAACTGAACTTGAATTCCTACACAATGTTGATCTGGCATCAATAGCCAAAGGTAGGGAGGAGGGAGAGAGCGATAAGATTTATATACCCGGAAGAAAGAATCCAATACCACTCAATAAAAATTCTCAAGAACTCCTTTTTCTAATGCGAGTGCGCGACGAGGCGCATAGATTTGCAATTACCTATCATAAAAAGCTAAGAGCCAAAAAGGCGTTTGAGTCGGAGCTGGATCTCATAAGAGGCGTTGGAAAAAGGCGGAGGAAAATACTACTAAAGCACTTTGGCAGTATGTCGGGTATAAGAAAAGCGTCGGTTGAGGAGATTTCATCTGTTCCTGGAATGAATAGGAGGATTGCGGAAGAGATAAAGAGGTATCTTTTGGGACAAGGTCAACTATCATGAAGGGTTTTCACTTCAGCAGGTCGGCGAAGGATTTAATTAATGTAATGGGCGATAAAAAAGAAAGCACAGACAAGCCTGCACATATAAAATCTTTGTGAAAGGACGGGATGCAACGCGCTCCTACAATATGGATTCATGTGGGATGACATATTTATTGTCCTTATTCTAAGACTTCATTCGTCATATAGTAGGAGTGTATACACCTAACTTAGATAGGATTTACCATGGTTTTACATGAAATCTTGACGCTGATAAATACATTATTTATATTCCTTAATATTTAGGGTATATACACCTATTATAGTATTTGAATAAGGATTTTATAAATATGAAACAAAACAGATTCTTCGCTTCGCTCAGAATGACAAGAATATGTGTTTAAAATTCGATGGGTGGGCACGATGTATCGCGCCCCTACATTTAAACTAAGGAGGGTAAAACAATGAGGTTCTTTATAAATACAATTTTTGTAATCGTATGCTTGTTTTTCGTCGGCACATTCATTGCAAGCTCTGATGACACAGAACATATGAAACAGCCGTACACTGGTTCTAAGGAGTTCGAGCGCTTGAAGACCCTAGTCGGCACATGGGAGGGTACATCCTCTGAAAAGGGCTACGAAAAGGTAACTGTGAAATACGAAATAACGGCTGGAGGCAGTGCCATAGTAGAAACCCTTTTCCCAGGCACACCTCATGAGATGGTCTCGGTTTATTACGACAATGGGAAAAAGCTTGGAATGACGCATTACTGCATGCTTGGGAACCAGCCCCAAATGGAGCTCAAGAGCGCTAACAGTAATAAGATTGATCTTGTATTTACAGGTGGAACCAACGTTGATCCGAAAAAAGCTCCGCATATGCACGAATTGAATATTTCATTCGTAGATAAGGATAACATCGTTGAAGAGTGGACCTTCTATGAGAACGGTCAAAAAAAGGATGTAACCATCTTCAAGCTCAGACGAGTAAGCTAAATTTAGAGAGAAATCGGTAGAGACGCATTGCAATGCGTCTCTACAAAGGTTTGATGATGTTTTAGATTTAGACGATCCGTCGGATCGTCTCTACGTCATTATGCCGACGCATTACAGACACGCCATGGCGTGTCTCTACGTTATTACGATAGTTCAATAATAATTGAGAATCCAAATCATGGAGACGCCATGAATGGCGTCTCTACAAATAGTGTCGCGCCAGCGATGCTGCTACGAGAATACTTACTAGACTTTTTATGATTATGACAACCAATTATAATTACATTAGTATTTTTCTCCTGCTCTATAGATATCTTTGTATAATTTCATCAGATGGCTAATAAATCCTTTAAAAGGCTTGAGTTCAGTTATAAAGAAAAGAGGAATTTAATCAGGGCTCGACTCAAGGAGTTCAGGGGTATCCTTGAGAGCGGGGATGATAAAAGAATCTTTGAGGAGCTTGCCTTCTGTATACTGACTGCCGGCGCAAGCGCAAGAATGGGTATTAGGTCAATTGATGCCATCAGAGATATCCTCTTTGACGCAGGAGCGAGAGAACTCGGTTATAGACTTCAACATATTCATCGCTTTCCAAACAGCAGGGCGCGTTATATAGTGCACACAAGGAATCATCTGGAGAGAGAGTTTGGTTTTAAATTGAAGGATTTAATACTGGGATTTGAGCATCCTCTGGATAGGAGGGATTTTCTTGCCCAGTATAAGGATATTAAGGGTATAGGATATAAAGAGGCAAGTCATTTTCTTAGAAACATCGGGTTCTCAGGATATGGGATCCTTGATAAACATGTATTACGATGCCTATATGAGCTTAGGTTAATAAGGAGCCCGAAGTCGCCAACTACAAGAAAGAGATACATAAGGATAGAAAATAAGTTGAAAAATCTAGCAACCCTTCTAAAAATAGATTTTGATGAGCTGGATCTCCTTTTATGGAGTGAGAAGACGGGAGAGATATTGAAATAATGGGCACTCCTACCTACAGTAGAGACGCAAAATTTTACGCCGCTACAAATATATATACCACCGGTATAATGTCCCAATGATAAGCGACGACCCTTACGAAAAGCTCAAGTTGATTTACTTAGAGAGGAAGGACTTAATCAAAGCTCGACTGACGGAATTTCAGGATGTATTAGCAAGCGGTGATGACAAGAGGATTTTTAAAGAGCTTGCATTCTGCATATTGACCTCTGCGGCGGGACCGAAGATGGGACAGGCTTCGATAGACGCTATAAATGGGCTTCTTATGAATGGGAGCGAGAGCGAGGTTTATGAAACGCTTCAAAACATACATAAGTATCCGGAAAAGGCTAGCTATATAGTTCACACCAGGGAGTATTTGAAGAGGGAGCTCAATTTCAAGTTAAAGGACCTTGTTCGTTCTTTTAAAGACCCTATAGAGAGAAGAGATTTCTTTGCCAATAATAAGAATATTAAAGGGATAGGCTATCTGCAAGCCAGTCATTTTTTAAGAAATATCGGCTTCACAGGGTATTCGATTCTAGATAAGAATATTATTAAAATGCTTTACGAGTTTGGCGTAGTGGATAGTTTTAAACCGCCGACCACAAAGAAGAAATACATAGAGATAGAAAACAAGGTAAAGGTATTCTCGGATAAATTAGGTATCGGAATTGATGAGCTTGATCTTCTTCTATGGAGTGTGAAGACGGGGCATATACCTAGATAGTTATTTGGGCATCCACCGCGGGAATGACGAGGGCGTAGCACAGTAGAGGCGCATTGCAATGCGTCTCTACATTATTATGATAACGCAGTAGTTATAGGTGTTATTAAACTAAACAACACCCTTTCCCAGGTAAGCTCTAAGCTTAGAGGGAACATTCCTCTGGATCAGAGCGTTCTGGATGTTCCATTTTTCAGTTCTATCAAAATCGGTCAATAACCTAATCTCTTTCCCCTCTTTTACGGCGACGGGAACGCCGTCCTTATAAAGGATGCGGTTATTGAATAAAGAAGGCACGCGTCTGCCTGGTGTGATAACCCCTGTCAGGTTAAGCGGGTCGGCGGCGCTTATCGAGACAAGCGTGCTATCTTTAGGCTCTCTTCTTATCATGCGAAGCTTGCTAACAGCCTCTGGTAATGCAAACTGCTCGCCCCAAACGCCTTCAACAAACCTGCCTCCTCTCACTTCTCCTCTCGCCTCCAAGGTTCGAAAAACACGAACTAATTTCCTCCAGGGTGGTAAAAGGCTCTCATTATCAGTAAGCCTGCGAAACACGACACCGTATCTTCTGAGGAGCACCCTGGCTATAGTTATCAAGGCTTCGCTGTCACCCTTTTTCTGGTCTTTTGAGTTTGAATCGCTGGATAGAAGAGACCAGCGCCCCGCCCCTTCCATCTTAAAACTTATATTCCTTCCCTTTAGCTTGCCTTTGGTTGTGCGGTATTTTGAGTGCACTAATAGCGCCCTCAGTCCTGTGTAGCTATCAGACGTAAGCGTCCCAAGGGCAACAAGCTCGGCTATGGCACCCTCGACTTGCACCTTTAAAAGTCCGGTCTTCTTAACGATCTCGTCAAAAAATGATGCGCCTTGATTTCTCAGAAGCTCTAAAACCTTGCTTGCCTCGTGGGATAGGTTCGCTAGGTTACCACCCACCAGCAATCCTTCGACTCCGCTCAGGACAGGGACTGGCGGGCTACCCTTTTTCCATGTTTCCAGATTTGGCCTGTTTATAAGTGTGATAGGCGTTGTCTTAATTGGGCTAGGGCTTTTCTTACCGTTAGGCTCGTAGTTTTGTCCCCTAAATCTCCCCCATACTGTGTTGCCCGAGAGGCATAGCATGTCGAGCCAGAGATGGTCATAATCCTTCATCCTGGAGGGCAACAGCTCTCCTTCCCATGAAGCGGCGGGCGCTTCAACGCCTTCAAGCTTGTTAAGAACCTCACGGAGCGCCTCAGTGCCCTCAGGTTTTTCCTCTGAATGAATCATGTGCCATGAAAACAAGAACCGCATAAAGTCAGCGGCGGATACAGGCTCTATCTCTTTTCTTAGTTTATTTAAGGTGTATCTGTGTATTCGCGCTAAGAGCCTGCGCTCGCACCATTCTTGTAGAGACACGCCATGGCGTGTCTCTACATTATCAGGTGTAAAGTTTCCCCGAAACACGAAGCCTTCGTTTTCAAGGGTTATTAGCGTCTGCTCAACCTCTGAAACAGGAAGCCCCATTGTCTCAGCCAGGCTGAAGGCGCTGACCGGGCCAAGGGCTTCAAGCCTTCCTCTTATGATTTCCACCAATGAGTTTTCTTTCGAAGATAGTAGAGACGCCATTAATGGCGTCTCTACATCGTTATGTTGTTGGAGTAGTCTTTCAGGTATCTGAATTTCCGGTGAGATAGTTGATTCGGGATAGATTTCCCTCATCTGCATGATTCGCTCGACAGAGACCCAAAATTCCCTCCCGTCTCTGGTTTTCAATATCGAAGCCCTTTTTTCATTTACTAGCTCTTTAAAATAACCTTTCCATCCGCTTTGATTATCTCCACCCACCAGCAATCCTTCGACGGAGTTTACACTGAGCGAAGCCGAAGTGCTCAGGACAGGGACTGGTGGACTACCCGTTTTTATTCCCTTAAAATAATCCTTCCATCCATCTCCTTCCTTACCCTCTTCTACTGTTAAAAAACCGAGCAAGACCAGGGCGTCATGTAATTCCTCCGCATTTCCTGCCTGTGGCCAAGCCTCGTTTTTAACTGCGTTGATAGCTTCAATATCGAGCCTCCCGAACTCTTTTGCCTCAGTAGGGTCTAACCATCTTCTGTTTTGCACGGCATGAGTTCTTCGTTCTTCAAGCGGGGCGTCATCCAAAAATGCGTATGGTCGGGCGTTTAAAACTTGCTCTGATAAAGGAGACGGCTCGCGTACATCCAGGGCAATAAGCTCCTTTTCATTAGCCTCAATCTTAGCCAGTAAATACTCAAGCTCTTCTATATCCATCGCCTCATAAAGGCAATCGTTAATGGTTTGACTCACGAGTGGGTGATCCGGTATCTCTCTTTCTCCTTGAACGTTTTCCTGGCAGGCTAGCTTATCTGGAAATACCAATGAAAGCAGGTCCTCTGAGTGTATACGTTGTATAGCAGGAGGAACCTTCTTCCCAGCCCTGCGTCTAAGAACAGCCAAAGCCCTTGATGCATTCCAGCGCCAGCGTACGTCGAACATGGGGGAGTCAAGTAAGGCTTGTATTAAAATACTGCGGACTGATTTGGGGTTAAGATAATTATAAACCTCTTCCAGTGGAAAGCTGTGTGTAGCCCCTAGAGATAAGATAATCGAATCTTCTGTAGCAGCAGCCTGCAATTCAAAATTAAACTTCCTGCAAAAGCGTTTTCGGAGAGCCAGTCCCCATGCACGGTTGAGCCTGCTGCCAAAAGGGGAGTGTATAACCAAGTGGGTGGCTCCGGCTTCATCGAAAAACCGCTCCATTACAAGCGTCTCTTGTGAGGGAATTACACCTAGGGCGGTCTTAACAGTTCCGAGATATGTCACTGCTTCATCTGCCGCTG
>JAKEHC010000173.1 GCA_022615255.1 Candidatus Dadabacteria bacterium
AGAGTCCAATTATCCTCATACTTATCTTTGCAGCAGTACTATCGTTTTTCCTGGGGGATCATACCGATGCTCTAATAATTCTCCTAATAGTCTTTGTAAGCGGTCTTCTTGGGTTCTGGCAGGAACGGGGTGCGGCAAACGCTGTCGAGAAGATTCTTACCATCGTGCAGATAAAAGCGATGGCGCTTCGTGATGGAAACTCGATAGAAATCCCCGTTGAAGAGATTGTACCCGGAGATCTTGTCATCTTTAATGCTGGAGACATCATACCAGGAGATTGTTTAATTCTAGAATCCAAGGATCTTTTTGTTGATGAAGCGGCTTTGACAGGAGAAACCTATCCCGTAGAAAAAACGGCTGGAGCGCTGCCACTAGAAACGCCTCTCGGAAAGCGTACAAACACTCTTCTTATGGGAACCCATGTAGTCAGTGGCAATACAGTAGCAGTAGTTGTGCATACCGGGAGAGAAACCGAATTTGGCAAAGTTTCTGAAAGGCTGAGGCTGAGACCACCTGAGACTGAATTTGAACGCGGAGTAAAGCGATTTGGATATTTCCTCATGGAGGTCACGCTGATTTTAGTGATTGCCATCTTTGCCGTAAATGTGTATCTGGACCGACCTGTTTTGGATTCTTTTCAATTCTCCCTAGCGCTAGCAGTGGGATTAACCCCGCAACTTCTACCGGCGATTATAAGCATAAACCTCGCCCACGGTGCTAAACACATGGCACTCGAAAAGGTTATTGTCAAACGTCTCTCATCAATCGAAAACTTCGGTAGCATGAACATACTATGTTCAGATAAGACCGGCACACTTACAGAAGGTGTAGTGCACTTACATTCAGCCGTTGATGTAGACGGAAATGAAAGCGAAAAGGCCCTTCTTTACGCTTACTTAAATGCCTCATACGAGACTGGCTTTACAAACCCTATTGATGAAGCCATCCGTAAGCAGTGCCAGTTCGATATGTCAACCTACCAAAAACTTGACGAGTTACCGTATGATTTTATTCGAAAGCGAATTAGCATATTAGTCTTAAAAGATGATAGAAAAGTGATCGTAATGAAGGGTGCGCTGCAGAATGTGCTCTCAGTCTGCTCATCTGTAGAGACGTCTTCTGGAATGATAGTTGATCTAATCGCCTTCGAGGAGCGCATCCAGAATCTTTTTGAAGAGTTTGGAAGCAAAGGTTTTCGCATGTTGGGCATTGCATACAAGGATATAAGCCCCGACATACGCATCACTAAGGACAGTGAAACTGGTATGACATTTTTGGGATTTCTCATTTTCCATGATCCTCCAAAACCCGGAATTTTGGAGACAATAAATCGCCTCAAGCAACTTGGTATTTCGCTAAAGATCATATCCGGAGATAATCAAATCATTGCTTCCTTTGTTAGCCAGCAGGTAGGGTTATCAAATTCACAAATCCTCACTGGCTACGAGCTTCGCCAGATGAGCAACGAGTCTCTACTTAAACGAGTGAACGATGTGAATGTCTACGCTGAGGTCGAGCCAAACCAGAAAGAACGCATAATTCTCTCTCTAAAGAAGGCAGGAAATGTCGTGGGTTATATGGGAGATGGTATCAATGATGCCTCGGCACTCCACGCCGCTGACGTCGGCATTTCGGTTGATAGCGCCGTTGACGTCGCTAAAGAGGCAGCTGATATCGTTCTACTAGAAAAAGACCTAGGTGTCCTTGAACAAGGTGTGCGAGAAGGTCGAACGACATTTGCCAACACCCTGAAGTATGTATTTATGGCGACAAGCGCCAATTTTGGAAACATGTTCAGTATGGCAGGAGCATCCCTCTTTCTCCCCTTCCTTCCACTTCTGCCCAAACAAATACTACTTACTAATTTACTGACCGATTTCCCAGAGATGGCCATAGCTACCGATAGCGTGGATCCCGAAATGGTTGAGCAACCTAGGCGATGGGACATCAAGTTCATTCGCAATTTTATGCTAACATTCGGTGCTGTGAGTTCTCTTTTTGACTATTTAACATTTGGTGTGCTTATTCTCATCCTCCACGCTACAACGGATCAATTTAGAACTGGCTGGTTTATGGAGTCTGTTATCTCAGCTTCGATGATTGTACTCGTTATTCGTACCCGGAAGCCCTTCCTAAAGAGTAAGCCGGGGAGGTATTTACTCATAGCAACTTTTCTCATTGTTGTAGTAACACTCATCTTACCTTTTACCCCACTTGCAGAATCCTTTGGATTTAGACCATTATCATTTTCGTTTTATTTAGTATTGGCTGTGATTCTTGCGCTCTATATAATTCTTGCGGAAATAACGAAAAGGGTCTTTTATAGAAGGGTTAAATTTTGAGTAGGAAACATCTTGGGAAACAAAAATGTCGCCTTACATCTTCTAAATCTACGGTGTAGGGTTTGTCCAAATAAGACTATTTAATAAAAGGCATTCTGGTTTTTGTCATGATTCTACAATGATTCTAATGCGTTAAATAATAGTTCATTTTCCAAAGCTAATCAGGAGATTGACAGTAAGAATAAATACGCTAAACTAATTAGCCTAATAAACGAAATCGCCTAATTCCCTAGAAAGTAGGAAAGAGTGGGACCCACGATTTTGGTACGAATCATCATTACGAGATGTAGGGTTACCTTCTCCACCCAAGCCAGTCAGCTTCATGAACGTTAAGAAATTTAAACTTAATAGGATATCAAAAGGAACTATTTACCCTTCTCAGCGCAGGTGACACTAGATTCGGGTGATATTTTTTAATCTCCTCGGCGAGAATTCTTATAATATTTTTAATATCCCACTGGGCGCCCTCAGACATCCTGAGATTAATAAGATGATAAAGCTCCCAGAGGTCAAAACCACCCATGATGCGTCTATTATGGGCGTTAGTGACGACGTAGCTTGCAACCTCGGGAAGGTCCTCATTCATCAATTTAGCGTATAGACTCTCACTTCTCCTTGTAGCTTCTTGGAGTAATTTTTCCGCTCCGGATTCTTTAACATTTGGTGGTACCGTAATGCCGTTTGACACGCTTGGCTCTTGAGTAATCCAGTTCACCTTCCTGTGCCTTAGAAGCTGGTGCCAGCATGCTTCACTTATGACGAACTCTGCCTCGTAGCCAACCAGCTTGAAAACATTTAGTGGGTTATCATGCTTGTCAAGCTTCTCAACTAACTTCCTTAATACTATTAATTTATTCTCCAGGTTAGTTTGCTTTATTTCTTTTTCGATATCATCGTATTCTACACTTGAATGCTCAAAAAGAGCCGCCTTAATCATCTGATCTATCGCCACTTCTTCCGGATTGAACGCATTCTTTCCAGTCCAGTCTACTAACCTGACGCTACCTCCTGTATTGTCCTCAGGCTCTGAAGTCGAACTTGAATGGGATATTTGTTCAAGCCCCTGTCTTGTCTCTTGAATGTGTTTGTTTTCTTTAGCGTATTTTACCAATGTAGGCACGGAAAACCGTACTTCCCTCTTTATTTCTTCCGCCCTCTTTCTTACTTCCGGGTATCTGCTCGATAGGAGCTTGGTAAGAGAATCCTCGATAGCCCTTGCATTGCCAGTCACACCTAAATTAGTGTATGTGGCAAGGCTGAGGCAATACCTCGCATCCTCAAAAGCGACCTTTTCTAATGCCCTGAGGTGTGTTTTTTCATCCGTTCCTTCCGGTGTGGGAATCTCAGCTTTTAGAAACTCATAAAGCCTGTCGTTTATCTGAACGTAAGTATCGTATAGATAATTATTCAGCTCTATGTATTCATTAAGGAGAGATTCTTTTTCTCTTAGCTCATCAGGAACATAGAAATCACCCCTTTTTGGCTTCTGGTATCTCTGAGAGTATTCGGTAAAGGATAAATACTCGTTTGAAAGCTCTAAAAGAGATGAAAACAGCCGAGATACATTTTCAATCCCTAAATGGACAGTCGCATGCTCCGCAACAGACGCATGGCCATAGTTAAGCACCCACTTCTCGTGAAATTTCGTAGCCCTTTCCTGACCAAGCTCTTCTTCTTTTATTACAACCCCTATATTTTCTCTAAACCCCTTAGGGCTTCGACTTACATAGGCAAATATGACCGCTATGACCTCTTCAGGGAGATTGCTTACTGTGTATATATCCTTGTCGATGTTTGAGACGAATTTTTTTATCTCGTCGGGGACTAAACTCTTTTCCTCAGGCATTCATCCTCCCTTATAAAACATTTTAATCCTATAACTCACTTCACTTCTTCCTTTCCTGGTTCATTATAAAACGCTTCGGCTAAAGTCGGCGTGATAAAGTTTATAAGAAAAAGTGTTCCCAAATCCGAGAGTCCAAGTAGCACTTCACCGTCCTCAGACTCACGTCCGAGAAGCACAGTCGACAGGCGCTTTGCAAAATGAATCTGTGTGGCAGAGCTAAGGGCATCACCCCTCTGCCTATCAAGGTCTCTATACTCTTCTATCTTTTCAAACAATGAATTGTTAAGCCCCCCAGCTCTATCTACAAACCGCTCTACGAATGTACCGACTTCCTCAGTTTCATGAAGATAGCCATTCATTCTTAGCAGAATCGGAAGGGCATGAGTGATAAAGCCTATCATTTCATCATACACCATTCCCTTCTTTTGAGGAGTAAGCTCATGAAAGAACTCTGCAAACTCAGGTTTTTTTATGATTTCGTCAACCCCTTTCATAAAGACTTGCGCAAGTGATTCAGCTTTTTTGTGTAGTTCTTCCTCATTATTTTTGTTCATCATATCTTCTTCCAACTTTTCTCATAAGAATATATCAAAGTTGCTTTAATAAAGCTACTATACAAATTTACAAATGCAGTTAATATATGTAGAGGATATAAGGAAATCCACTTGTATAAGCCCTGTGCAGAGGGAATGAACTTACCCAGGTTATTCAAAAGGACAATTTTTTAACTTAAGCTGTCTTTTATCTTCATATATTCCCTGCATTAAATCCCATATAGGAGGCTATAATATGGCTCAGCAAGAACTGGCGAAGCTCTGGGAAGTCCACACCACGGCAGAGTTCTTGAGAAAGGATGTAGAGGCAACGATGGCAACTATGACTGATGATGCGTACTTAATCATATTGCCAACGAAAATCGATTTGAAGGGAAAAGACCAGGTAAGAGCTTTCTATCGTGATGTCCTCATCCCGTCTTTGCCCGATGAATTTGAGACAAAGATTATAAATCGCGTCATAGGTGAACGACATGTAGTGGATGAAGAGCGCTTCACCTTCACACATAGTAAGCAGATGTATTGGCTCCTGCCTAACGTGCCACCCACCAACAAGAAGGTGGTGCTTGAGCATATAGTGGTAGTGGAGTTTCGCGGCGATAAAATAGTTGGTGAAAGAATATACTGGGATCATGCTGCTGTTCTAAAACAAGTGGGGTTACTGAAGGATTAGGATAATTCGATTCCCTCTTTTACCCTTCTTAGCAGGTGGGGAAGTACATGGCTAGGCTTTCCATAGATAACAGCATCCGCATAATCATCCGCTTGACCCTCCCTTTCGCTTATTATAACTAACTTGGCTCCCTTTTCCTTCGCAAGTGTAGGGAGTGACGATACGGGCTGAGCATCTAAAGAAGCACCGATTATAAGTAATAGATCACAGTCATGAAGCATCATCCATGCCTCCCTAACCTCCCAATGAGGAGGCGGCTGTCCAGGGAAGGAAATCGGCGGTTTTAATACGTCCTTCCCGCAGCCCTCGCATACAGGAACTTCTATGCCTTTTTCAAGGATAGATAGAATCGCATCTATCGTGTAATCTTTTCCACAATTAGTACAAGTAACCCATAGCATAGTGCTGTTAAGCTCTATAACAGTTGAATGTCCAGCACGATGATGAAGACCGTCAGTTGTTTGAGTAAAAAGGCAATCGAGCCTTCCCATCATCTCAAGCTCGACTAGCGCTTCATGGGCTGGGTTTGGCTGAGCCTTTGCAAGCGCGAGATACATCTCCTTTATTTTCTTCCAGTAATTAGCCCTTACTTCTTTGCCGGCACGAAAATCATCGATATGGGGATTAATCTTTGGGTCTGTAAAATCAGGCAACCCGGATTCAGCGGATAGCTCAGCCCCTGTAATGGCGACTATTTTCTTTGCTTCTTTGATCCAATCAATTACCGTGTCTATTACGTCCTTTGTCATTAATATCGATTATACTACTCATGGCTAAAAAATGTCAACAAAAGTCATAAGCGCCTTAGTTAACATCAAGGGTATGCTATTAGGATTAACGCCGCTTACGCAGTAATTCAATTATAAGCGGCAGAACCGAAATAAAAATAATAGCCAAGATTATAAGCGAAAAATTATTTTTAACAAAAGGAATATTGCCAAAAAAATAACCTCCTAAAACAAATGCCGTAATCCAGCCAATACCCCCGATAACGTTATAGGCAATGAATCTCCCGTAAGTCATCCGTCCGATACCGGCAACGAATGGAGCGAAGGTTCGGATAATTGGAATAAATCTGGCAATAATGATTGTTTTTCCACCATATTTTTGGTAGAAATGGTTGGTTCGTACTAGATACTCCTTGTTAAAAAAAAGGGATTTCTCTTTCGTAAACACCTTTGGTCCCACAATGTGCCCTATCCAATAATTTACTGTATCTCCCGCTATCGCCGCGATGCTGAGAAGCGTAATTACTAATCCTAGGTCTATCGAACCCAAGGCAGCAAACGTGCCCACAGCGAAAAGGAGGGAATCTCCCGGAAGTATGGGTGTAACAACAAGCCCAGTTTCACAGAAGACGATTAGAAAAAGGAGTCCGTATGTCAAACTCCCATAGTTTCTAATAACTGAATCAAGGTATTTATCAAGGTGCAATAGGATGTCGATTAAATCCTTTATTAGTTCCATAGAATATCCTTTAAATTTTAGGGGGATACTTTAAATTAATTAATGCGATTCCACAAGGATTAATTTATTTTCTTATTTCATCCATAAAACGGAAAAGTTCTATTTGGTATAATCTTATTGGTTACAGAAGCGCTAATGTGGGACACTGAGTTCCTCTTTTTCAATGAGGAATCGGTTAAACCAATAAGTTAAAAAGCTCTCTTGCTCTTAAGATCAATTAAATTGGGTGAACCAACCAAAGCATCCC
>JAKEHC010000174.1 GCA_022615255.1 Candidatus Dadabacteria bacterium
ACTACTACACAAATCATAATCATGGTGTTATTATTTGACTTAAATTCTCTGGAGGATGTACTTGAATAATAAATCAGTCTTTTTACTTATAACCTTCACCTTGTTTCTGGCATTCTCCAATGCTATAAAAGCCGAGCCGCCATTCAGTTACGATATACCAATATTGGCAAAGCCGTATGACGAATCCGCTTTCATTGACATAACAGAAGATAGAAAGCCTGACATCTTGCTTAAAAAAGAAGCTCAGTCTAAGTCAATAGCCGATTTTGAGGATTTTCTCCGGGACACACAAAACGCATACGCTGGGATCTGGGTTTTTCGTGCGATTTATGTGAGGCAAAAGGATGAACAGCTAATAATTGACCCAAGAAGGTGGTGGAAGAATATATCCCATTTTCAAAATAAAGGCCGCCGAGGAGCCATAGCATGGAATGACGGCGATAGTTTTATGACAAACTGGATCAAACACCCAGGCTTTGGGGCATCGGTTTATCTTTATTATAGAGCCCTAGGATACGATCGTCCTACTTCGACTTTAGGCACCTTCATTCAGACCACGCTGTTTGAATACACGATAGAAGGCATAATGCGCCCACCCTCTTTTCAAGACCTTGTTGTAACCCCTGGGGCAGGGGTGCCGCTTGGAATTATTCTTGAAGAAACCTCAGACTGGCTTGAAAATAGAGAGAGCGGCTTTCTTAGGGCTATGAGCTATATAATAAACCCCACTAAGATTTTTATCAAAGGAAGGAATAATGTTAATCTAGCTCCTCTCACGAGCCAATACGTTTCAATCGGCTTTGATTGGTAGGTAGGGTTAAAACACAGGTTCTACTTAAACATCAGAAGTAAATAAATTTAGGCAATTAAACCCTTACATATAGAAGCTATTTATTAGGATAATACTGCAACCTTTAAAATATACATAAGCCAGGAAGAGATTAGACATGAGCGAAGAAGAAGGCTCATCCGTTTCAGGTGTTTTCTGGTCACTATCACCTGTAGTGGCAATCACAAGCTCATGGCAGGGTAGGGTTAACGCTCAGATCGCGGTAACCGTAGTTACAGCGTCAATTGTCCACTCCATCCCTAGGCTTCTCGTAGGAATCTGGAAGGGGAATTACACACACGAACTCATAATAAACAGCAGAGCCCTCGCCGTTCATCTCCTAAGAAGAGACCAGCTAGAGGTTGTCAAAAACTTCGGTTTTTACACAGGCCGTGATAGAGAAAAGCTAAGAAGCGTCTCTTACGACAAAGGGGTAACAGGAAGCCCGATTCTCAGGGACGCCCATTCTTATGCAGATTGCAGGGTTATAAATGCGATGGACGGAGGCGATATGACCGCCTTCTTAGTAACCGTTCTGGATGGGGGGATATTAAGCGGTGGAGAATGGATGACCCTTGACTATTTTTATTACGCCGCCCCTCCGGAGTGGATCTCAGAATATGGGGAAAAGCTTTCTAGATCAGTCGCTTTATCACTCGAGAGAATACACAAGATTGATTACACGCCTTGGGTTCCATAATTAATTTCTTTTAAACCATTTACTAGGAGGCAAAAGTATTATGGAGAGAGAATCTATTGAAGTGATAAATACCCATTTCGTCTTTCCAAACGACACAAACAACTACGGAACGATCTTTGGCGGAAAGCTTGTAGAGATGATGGACCTTGCCGGGGCGCTATCCGCTATACGTTTTTCAGGTGAGGATGTTGTTACCGCATCCATTGAGGCAATAGACTTTAGAATACCAATTAAGCAAGGCGATATTTACGAGCTTAGGAGCAAGGTGATTTATACGGCGAAAACCTCAATGGTGGTAAAGATTGACGTATACAGGGAAGAGAAGCCAGCCTACAAAAGGGATTTTTGTTGCAGGGGCTATTTCATATTCGTTGCAATTGATAAGAATGGAAAGCCCAAGTCAGTGCCAAAGCTAAAACCCGTTTCAGAGGATGATAGAAAATTCTGGGGCGTTGGAGAAATCATAAAAAGAAGGGCGCTTGAAAGAAGGGAGTTAACTGCTTAACTAGGCTTTACACGTTGACATCCAAAACCCAAAGGTGTATTTTTTTCAGAGGACATGAATTATAAGAATAAGTATAGAGTCTGGTTTCAATGTATAAATGATAGGTGTAACGGAATATACCCACTTAATGAAATAATTTACCGGTGTAAGAAATGCGATAACCTCCTTGAAGTCGTTCACGACCTTAAACCACTCCAGGAAACATCACAAGAGGAGTGGAAGGGGCTTTTTGACAACCGTTATAGACGACAAATCTGGCCATATGGAAGCGCAGTCTGGGGTAAAAAGGAGTGGGTTTGCCCCTACGTCGAGGATGAAAACGTTGTATCCATGTACGAAGGCTCTTCAAACGTCTTCTGGGCTGAGAGGTTTGGAAAACAGATTGGTGTCGAGGACCTCTGGATAAAGATGTGCGGTAACTGCCACACCGGCTCATTTAAGGATTTGGGTATGACTGTTCTTGTCTCAGTAGTAAAACAGATGATAGCGGACGGGGCGGAGATTCCCGCCGTGGCTTGCGCATCTACAGGTGATACTTCTGCCGCTCTTTCCGCCTACTGTGCTGCAGCAGGAATTCAAGCCATTGTTTTTCTTCCGAGAAACAAGGTATCCGTTGCCCAGCTTGTTCAACCCCTTTCTAACGGCGCCCTCGTGCTGTCGCTCGATACTGATTTTGACGGCTGTATGGAGATGGTTCAAAGGATATGCACAGAGCATAATATTTATCTTGCAAACTCCATGAACTCCCTTCGTATCGAGGGGCAAAAAACGGTAAGCATAGAGTTATGCCAGCAGTTTGATTGGGAAGTGCCTGACTGGGTAATTATTCCAGGCGGAAATCTTGGAAACGTGTCCGCACTGGGAAAGGGATTCATAATAATGTACGAGCTTGGTCTTATTAACAAGCTTCCCAGAATTGTATGCGCTCAGGCTCAGCGCGCTAATCCGCTTTATCTCAGCTACCTGAAAGGATTTAAGGAGTTCCATCCTGTTAAGGCAGAGAGGACACTTGCGAGCGCTATCCAGATAGGAAACCCCGTTAGTGTTAATAAAGCCATCAAGATCCTAAAGATGTTTGACGGCATAGTCGAACAGGCGAGCGAGGACGAGCTTTCAAATGCCTCGGCACTCGTGGATAGAACTGGGACCTTTAACTGTCCCCACACCGGTGTAGCGATTGCTACCTTCTTAAAACTACTCGAGCGAAAGGTAATCAAAGCAAACGACAGGGTAGTTATAATCTCCACCGCCCATGGACTTAAATTCGTTGAATTTAAAATCGGATACCATCAAGGCAGACTTGAGGGGGTTACATCTAGGTATGCAAACGCCCCTGTTGAACTCCCACCTGATTTAGGCATGGTAAAAAAGGCGATATTCGAAAATATAAAAGAGGCGACTTAATTCCCCAACCCGTCCAGGGTACAAAAATAAAAACTCAGAAGTCAGAATCAAGTGGCAAAAGCCTTCCTGTTTATTCTGAATCCTGACTCCTGAATTCCGGCTCCTTCTTTATTAATCCCTCAATTCTCTCCCCGTTAATCTTAAAAACACATCCTCTAAATTCGCACGGCGATGAAGCACCTCAAGCTCCCTTATAGAAAGGAGCCTTCTCCCTATTTCCTCCCCATCCCTCGAAAATATATAAATCGTATCCCCAGCCCTCTCAGAACTGAACTCAAGCCCCTCTAGTCTCAGAAGAACTCTGTTGTCTTCTGCCCGTCTTATCTCGAACACATCCCTTCCCGCGTATCTTTCAACAAGCTCTCTGGGCGGCCCTTCCACAAGTATCTTGCCCGAATCCATGACAGCAACCCTATCACATAGCTGCTCCGCCTCTTCCATGTAATGTGTGGTGAGTATCATTGTAACGCCCTTCCTCTTTAGCTCACGAAGCCTCTGCCATATAAGGTGTCTTGCCTGTGGATCAAGCCCTGTCGTTGGCTCGTCAAGTATCAGAAGCCTAGGCTCATTAATGAGTGCCCTTGCCATGACAAGACGTCTCTGCATGCCTCCGGAAAGCTTAGTCACCTGCTCCTTCCTTCTTTCATCTATACTCATGAACTCAAGCAGTTCCCTAGCCCTCCTCTCCGCCTCTTTCTTTGGAATATCAAAGTAGCGAGAATAGACAACAAGGTTTTCAATCACGCTTAAATCTGGGTCTAGATTATTATCCTGAGGGGTTACGCCTACCACTGCCTTTATTTCCCTGCTATGCTCCCTAACATCCAGCCCAAACACATTCAAAACCCCGGATGTAAGAGGGGTATGGCAGTAAACCATGCCGATAGCAGTTGTTTTTCCCGCACCATTGGGACCGAGAAACCCATAGCATTCCCTCAGCATAACCTGAAAAGAAATTCCATCTACGGCTCTTATTGAACCGAAGTTTTTTGATATACCGTTTGCAGCTACTACTGCCTGAGATGTCATTTGTATCAGAAAGGATACCCTACTAAAATAAAAATAGTGATTAGAGCATAAAAATATTTTGAAAAAGTCGCTTCACTCGCTAGGCCACGAGTCACCCCACTGATTAAATCAGAGAGAGGTAGGACAGCTTTATGGTGATAGGTGAAAAACGCATAGTTGCAACCTATTCTAGAGTACAGCCATTTGGATCCACGGTCGCTGTGACATCTTGGGAAATAGGCTCATCAAACCCATCAATCGTACATTGACCGCTGGGTTGAATCTCAACCGCTGAAAAATCCTCAGCCAATATGCCGTTCGCTTCAGTAGAGGTTACGAAGATATCGACACCAGTCAGTGTAACTGAGGAATTGTTTTTTGTATGAATGGCATTACTCTCAGCATCAATTGTTAATGTCGGAGATGCCAGTGCCTCCAGGGTCAAGTTGGCATTGTTCTCGGTGAAAATGCCCTCATTGCAATCATTGAGAGCTATATTCTGAACAGAGATATCGATAAAACAATCCCCCTTTGCTCTTATACAATCCCTTCCGTTTCCGTCAAGCGTAAAATCCACTAGGTCTTCTTCATCAATTATAAAGGCGTTAGAGCCCTCGCAGCGTATAGGGTCCTGCAACACCTGCCAATCATCTACCATAACCTGGCCTGGCTCCAGGATCACATCTAAAAAAACCTCGCTATCCTCCGTTATAGTAAAAACCCTGGCAACGGTAAACGTAGATGTCTCGAAAAGGAGGGTTATGTCCCCCTCACGAACCTTGAGTTTGAACTCGCCCTGAGCATTTGTAGTTTTGCTTGCCACCCTTTGTCCATTCCTTTCAGCCCTAATCTTGATTCCAGAAACCCCGGATTGACCTACAACATCCAGAACAGTTCCCTCTATTCTGCTCTTGTCTGCGCCGTCACCGTCGCAGCCGACAAAGCCCGTTAATGCACAATCAGCACTGCCACACGCTTGTGCAAACAAAATTAATATGTACACCGAAAAGATGAGTAATAATTTTCTAAATATTCCCATTTATGTCCTCTCCTTAAAAGAGTAGACGATACTATCACGTATACTAAACCTCTGTCAATAAAACAATCTAATCACATGCAGTTTAAGCCATGCGAGTCATTTAAATAAAATAACAAGCTCCCACCGAGTTTCAAGCGGTTTTGCACCTTCTATGAAATGCATTGTCTCAACTTATATACCAACTCCACAATCTCCTTATCGCTACGATGACAGGGATTAGGAGATACAACGGAACTGATGGCGTAACGCCTACCGGTGCCATTGAGCAACCGAAGGTGCCAAAAACACCGTTAAATTCAACATCTATCCTAAAAACCTGTATGCGGTCATTTCCAGAGTCTCCGACGTGGATTTTCCCCGTGCTGTCAATCCCTAGAGGAAGATTAAACTGCCCCTCGCCATTTCCAGATATGCCTTCTTCGCATTTATTCATGCAGGTCTGAAAGTTGTCAGACCCATTTTTGACCCCAAAACCCCACATCACCAGGAAGCCGCCTATCGAATTAAATTTCAGGATTCGGTTATTGCCCGCGTCTGCAACGTAGACGTTGTCCACCTTGTCAAGAGCTATTCCGAGTGGCTCTTGAAACTGACCCCTGTCGGTGCCCTCGGAGCCGAATTTTAAAAGGAAACTGCCATTTGAATCAAATACCTGTATGCGGTTATTCCCTGAGTCTGCAACGTACACGTTGTCTGTGCTGCTTATAGCCACGCCAGTCGGTGCTTCAAACTGACCATTCCCAACTCCCCCTGTGCCAAACGTCAGAATGAAGTTGCCGTTTGAATTAAACTTTTGAATGCGGTTATTCCCTGAGTCTCCTACATATATGTTGTCGTCGCTGTCCACCGCTACACCGAGTGGCTCCTCAAACTGACCGTTCCCTCCCCCCTCGCCGCCAAACTTCAAAATGAAATTGCCATCAGAATCGAACTTCTGTATGCGGTTATTACCTGTATCCGTGACGTAGATGTTATCAAAGCCGTCTACCGCTATGCCGAAAGGCTCCTGAAACTGACCATCCCCTGTGCCTGCTGTGCCTCCTTGGCAGGAGCTCGTGCATATTTGAAACTCATTAGACCCATCTGTAACCCCAAAACCCCACATCAGAGTGAAATCCCCATCCGAATCAAATTTCTGAATACGGTTATTGTCTGTATCCGCAACGTAGATGTTGCCAGAGCCGTCCACCGCCACGTCACCCGGCACGCTAAACTCGCCTTCCCCGGAGCCGGATGTTCCGAATGTGAAAAGGAAACTCTGTGCGCTAGCCAGCCCGACATTTATCATCAGCGCAAAAAGCACCGATAGGATCAACGCCTCACTCAGTCTTTTCGTGTTAACTCTTCTAGTCGCTGAACGTAGATTCTTTTTCATCATACCCTTCCTTCTTTAGTAATTGTCGTTATGGCTTATAAATTGTCATTATAATAAATTTTACGGCTTTATCATCAAATTTCTATATATTATTTTCAATATGAATCACCAAGATATCACCCGAGCGCAATCCTCGATTTAACTTGATAAATCTCGGCAGCTTGCTGCAGGCTTATTAATTGACTTTAGTTTTAAAAAAATTTGTAGTGATTCCCCAAATTGATTAGGCTAGAACGTGTGAAGCAATCACTTAAAGGACTTTATGTAATAACCGATAAAAAGCTCATCCCGAGAGATAGATTCATAGAAACAGTAGAAAAAGCCGTTCGAGGCGGTGCTAGAATCATACAGCTTAGGGAAAAGGACCCGCCAGAAGAGGAAAACATCAGGCTTGGAAAAGGGCTTCTTGAGATAACAAGAAGATATGGGATTCCACTCATCATCAACGATTCACCAGAGATTGCAAAGGAGGTAGAGGCAGATGGAGTACATTTAGGAAAAGAAGATGCAGAGATTTCCAACGCAAGAAGAATCCTAGGTAGCGAGGGTATAATTGGGGTTTCGTGTTACGGAGATATAGAAAGGGGTTTACGGGCAGAGAGAGAAGGCGCTGATTACTTAGCCTTTGGTACACCGTTTTTTACCCCTACAAAACCCGAAAGAAAACTTACACCACTTGAAGTGCTAAGGGAAGCAAAGAGGAAAATAAAAACGATTCCAATATTCGCTATTGGTGGAATAACAAAGGATAACGTGGCATCAGTTTTAGAGACAGGCGTTGACGGGATTGCTGTAATTACAGCAGTATTTAATTCAGGAGACCCCGAAGAAGCTGCGCGAAGTCTAGCAGAATTTTTTGAAAAATAAAACTCAACATATCTTGTTCGTTTCAAGAACGTCTGGTATACCGTGCTGCACATTAATAAACGGGGTGGCACACCCACTCCCTGACCTGAGCGGAATCGAAGAGTCTGATGGGCGGTATTGGTTCGAATAACCTCGATTTCTTATACTACAATGTTTACGAGTTTTTTGGGGACAACGATTACCTTTTTGATTTCCTTTCCCGAGATGTGGCTTTTCACCTTTTCATCGGAAAAAGCGGCATTTTTCATCTCCTCTTCAGAAGTATCCGGATCCATCAAGACCTGGCTTCTCACCTTCCCGTTCACCTGCAACACAATAATGATTGAAGCACTCCCTACAAGCCCCCTATCCCACTTAACCCACGCCTTATCTATCAGTGTTTCTTTATATCCGAGGGTTTCCCATATCTCTTCAGATATATGAGGTGCAAAGGGATAAAGAAGTCTTACCATTGCTTCAATTGCCTCCCTCACCACTGGAATCTCATCCTTGCCATTCGGCTGAAATCGCGATACTGCGTTTAGAAGCTCCATAATAGCCGCAATTCCAGTATTGAATTGAAACCTTTCTAAGTCATCCGTCACCTTTTTAATCGTTTTATGAACCTTGATAAGTAGCTCCTTTGCAGAGCCTGAGATTTGAGCTATATCGGGCTTGACACCCTTGAAGTCCTGAATTATATGTAGCCTCTCATTGATAAAACGCCACACCCTGTTTAGAAACCTGTATGCGCCCTCTATACCCTCATTGCTCCAGTCGAGGTCCCTCTCAACGGGGGATGCAAAAAGCATGAATATGCGAACCGTATCCGCCCCGTATTTCGCAATCATATCGTCAGGGTCAACGGTGTTGCCGAGTGACTTTGACATCTTGGCACCGTCTTTAAGAACCATCCCCTGGGTCAGTAAATTTAAGAAAGGCTCGTCTAGATCGCACATACCAAGGTCTCTCAAAACCTTCGTGTAGAACCTGGCATAAAGAAGATGCAGTATTGCGTGCTCAATACCCCCTATATACTGATCTACAGGGAGCCAGTATTCACCCCTTTCTTTATCCACCATGCCCCCCTGATAATCAGGCGAGGTATATCTCAAGAAGTACCAAGATGACTCCACAAATGTATCCATCGTATCCGTTTCCCTCTTTGCGTCACCCCCGCACTTGTGGCACCTTGTATTTAAAAAACTGTCTATCTTTGAAAGGGGAGAGCCGCCCTCTCCAGTTAACTCTACATCTATCGGAAGCTCTACTGGCAGGTCCTCATCGGGAACGGCCAGGGTACCGCATCTATCACAATAAATTATAGGGATGGGCGCCCCCCAGTATCTTTGGCGCGATATGCCCCAGTCCCTAAGCTTATAGTTGACCTGGCTCCTACCAAACCCTTTAGCCTCTGCATAATCTGTCACGTTTTTTTTCCCAACCTCCGAATTTAGACCTGAGAAATAGCCTGAATTCACCATTATCCCTTCATCCTCGTAGGCGCTTTTCATGCCTTCTGGGCTCAGATTACCGCCATCAGGCTGAATCACGACCCTTACAGGCAAGCCATACTCCTTTGCAAACTCAAAATCCCTCTGGTCATGCGCCGGAACTGACATAATGACCCCGGTCCCATACTCCATAAGCACAAAATTGGCGATATATATCGGTATACGCTCGCCGCTAAATGGGTTCAGGCAGTATGCCCCGGTGAATACACCTTCCTTCTTCACACCCTCAGCGATTCTCTCAACACCACTTTGCTTCCTTGCTCGTTTGATGAATTCAATTACCTCTTTCTCCCGATCCCTACCTATTACGATACTTTCTGATAGCGGATGTTCAGGCGCTATGCACATAAAGGTAACCCCAAAAACGGTATCTGGGCGGGTGGTGAAGATTCTCAAGCTCCTCTCGCCATCTATAGGCTCCTCTAGAGGAAATTCGATCTCGGCGCCAGTGCTCTTACCTATCCAGTGCTTCTGCATCGTAAGAACCCTATCGGGCCAGCTGTCTTTAAGCCTCTCGCACCAGTCTAATAGCTCTTCTGCGTAACTTGTTATCTTAAAAAACCACCCCTCCATCTCCCTTTGCTCTACCTGAGAATTGCACCTCCAGCATCTTCCGATCTCTTTATTTCCTTCTGGTGCGAACTGCGCACCAGATACTACCACCTGCTCGTTTGCCAGAACCGTTTCACACGAAGGACACCAATTGACAATAGAAGACCTTTTATAAGCAAGCCCTAGATCAAACATCCTTGTAAAAACCATCTGCTCCCATTTGTAATAATTTGGGTCGCAGGTCGCAAACTCCCTCTTCCAGTCGTAGCTAAACCCCAGCCTCAAGAGCTGCTCCCTCATCTGAGCGATATTTTCATATGTCCACTTTGCAGGATGGACGCCGTGCTCAATAGCTGCGTTCTCCGCCGGAAGTCCAAATGCGTCCCACCCTATAGGATGAAGGACATTAAGCCCTAATGCCCTTTTATACCGCGAAAGTACATCCCCAATTGAGTAATTCCTTACATGCCCCATATGTATTCTCCCAGATGGATATGGGAACATCTCAAGCACGTAACACCTCCTTCTATCAGGGTCTTCCTTTACCTCATATACCCTGTTTTCATTCCAGATTTTCTGCCTCTTCCTCTCAATCTCTTGGGGATTATATGTTTCTTTCATGGCTTTGAGTTTAAATTTCTTCAGTAGTAGGTAACTCTAATTTCATAAAATATCCTTGCCTTATCGTTTCTTAATAGGAAGAGTTTCCATATAAATAAATCATTAGCGACGCATATACAGAACTATTTACTTTTATTATACCTATATGTGTGAATTCCCATACCGTCTGTTATCACGCTATAAATAAACCAGTAGCGTCGAGCTGTTTAAAATGGCTATTGTGTTTCAGTCGTCTTCTGAATGAAATGTGTCGGGCCAACGCATGGCACTATGAATAACGGCTACAATGTGTATTTCAGAATCACCCAGAATATAAACCACAATATAAGGCGATCCGGCTATAACAAGTTCACGCGTTCCCTGAACCCGCCCAGGTTTTCCCATTTGAGGATGTTTTTTTAAACGTTCCGTTGCATCCTGAATGCGATGAACCATGCGACCTGCCGCTGAAGGATTGTCCTCGGCCACATACACATACAGGTTATGCAAATCCTCCAGGGCAACGTGTGTCCATTTGAGCTTCATGAAGCCTGACCGTATTTATCAAAAAAAGCTTTGACTTGGGCTTCCGTGGCAAAATCGCCACGGTGAGCGGCCTTCACCCCTTTCCGAATATGAGACAACTGCCATTCGTGAAGGTCGATGTACTGGTCAAGCGCTTCATTGATAACGACGCTGAGCTTTTTCCCGAAGGCTTCGGCTATATTATCCAAGCGTTTACGCTTGCCCGCCGGTGCTATAAAGGAAATTCTGGTTGAACCTTTTGACATGGATAAACTCCTGTATATTATTTAATAATATACTATCATATTTCATATTATTTGTAAATATTTTTTCAGGAACGTTATTGTAATCAGGTTTTTTCTGCTCATATTGCTTCTCCACTTTAACCGCCTGTCTATAGAAGTGCCTAAGCCTGATTTATCTGACCAGATTGACTTTCACCTGCACTTCTTCCTGTTTCTGGATTTGTGCAATAATCTGAAACAGATTATCTGCCGTGGGGGTTGCCTTTCGGACCAAACATACAAAATTTAAACTCTAATCCACTGCAATCATTAGATCTTTTAAAACATCTTGACAACGACTTTTACTTTCTGATAGGATTTGACTTATCCCATTTATTGGTGACTAACCTTTCCTAAAATTAGGCAAAGTAGCTAGTTATCCACAACCTGTTGATAACTTGTGGAAAGGTTGTTTGCTCTTGGAGGAATTTTGGTAAACAGAATAACACTAGGTCGAAACCTTAAGTCCCTTTTTAAACATGAAAATTATGAAGAACTATCGAAAGGAGGAGAGCTTCTTGTAACCCCTAGTAGCCATTACTCTCTAGCCGCCCAAGAGGTTGAGGTATCTCAGGAGATGATTTGGCAGGAGGTGGTCGAAAGAATAAAGAAAAGAGCAAACCCACAGGTGTTTTTTTGGTTTGACTCTCTGAAACCCTTAATACAGACAGATCAGTCATTTACACTTAAAGCCAAGAACACGTTTGAAATGGACTGGATAAATAACCACTACCTAGAGCTTATAAGTAAAACTATCGAAGAGGTCAAAGGCAATAGATTGGATATCAAGATCGTTTCTGACAGCCCCATTACAATAGATGAGGAAATAGGAGAGAGGGAGAAAATCAGGGAAACAAACAAAGAGGCTTTATTTAGCGGTTTTCTTAACCCTAACTACACCTTTGAGCGATTTATAGTTGGAGCCAGTAACCAGTTTGCCCATGCCGCATCAATTGCCGTCGCAAGAAAACCGGGAGAGGCGTATAACCCACTTTTCATTCACGGCGGAGTGGGGCTTGGAAAAACACACTTAATAAATGCAATTGGCAATTACATACTCAAAAATTCATATCAACTTGCCAGGGCCTGCTGCATATCGGCTGAAAACTTTACAAATCAGGTGATTAACAGCATCAAATCAGGCAAGATGGAGGAATTCAGAAACAGATACAGGTTTGGATGTGACGTGCTTCTTATTGATGACATACAGTTTATCGCAGGGAAAGAAAGCACACAGGAGGAGTTTTTTCATACCTTCAACACGCTATACGAGTCAAAGAAACAGATAGTGCTCACCAGTGACAAAACTCCAAAGGATATGTCATACCTGGAAGAGCGCTTGAGATCGAGGTTCGAATGGGGACTTATCACAGATATCCAACCGCCGGAGACTGAGACAAAGGTAGCTATTCTCAAGAAAAAGGCAGAGTCAGAGGGGATTGTGCTTCCTAACGACGTAGCTATCTTTCTCGCTACCAATATAACATCCAACGTCAGAGAGCTTGAAGGCACACTCATAAACATCAGTGCCTATGCAAAGCTGCTCAACACGGAGATCAACATAGACCTTGCAAAAGAGGTTCTTAAAAATATAATTAAGGAACAAACCAGACCGATGCTGAACATAGAGTCCATTCAGAGAGAGGTTGCTAACTTCTTTGGGATTAAGATGCAAGACCTAAAATCAGAAAAGAAGATGAAGAATATCGCCTTGCCAAGACAAATCGCCATGTACCTCACAAGAAAGTATACCGGTGCCTCTTTCCCAGAGATAGGAGAAAAGTTCGGTGGCAAGGATCACTCAACTGTTATACATGCTGTAAGAAAGATTGAAGCCATGATTGGTGAGGACTCATCATTTAAAGAAGCGGTTAATGGTGTAGTTAAAAAAATAGAGGCGTTGATAAGAGGTGGATAACACTGTGAATAAACATGTGGGATAAGCTGTTAATGAAATCGTGGGAGAAAAAGGCTGTGAATAAAAATGAACATATCGACATCCTTATCAACAGATAATTTGTTCATTAAGTTAGCTGTTCTCAAGCCCTTTTTGAAACCCTTCCACAATTTCACAGCGCCTACTACTATTACTATATAATTAAATAATATAAATTAGGAGTAGAGAGATGAAATTTAGGATTGAAGCTATTACGCTTTCTGATAAACTCGGTCTCCTTCAAGGAATCTCTGAAAGACGGGCGACGATGCCCATACTCAGTCATGTCTTAATATCAGCCGCGTCAGGAAAAGTAAAGCTCACAGCCACAGATCTTGAGACAACCATGATCACTTGGTGTGACGCAGACGTTAAAAAAGAAGGTAGCATAGCGCTTCCAGCTAGAAAGACATATGAGATCGTAAAAGAGATCCCCCTGGGGGATATCGAGATAGAGGAAATTGGAAACCACTGGGCAGAGCTCAAGTCTAAGAGTGCGACATTTAAGATAGCAGGATTGCCGTCTGAGGATTTTCCAGTGGTTCAAGAAGCTTCGTCACAAGAGCTTTTCTCGATAGAGTCTGCAGAGCTTGATGAAATGATAACAAAAACGATATTCGCCGTTTCACCCGATGATATGAGGAGAAACCTTTCAGGGATCTATTTTGAGAAGATAGGAAAACAGGACCTTAGGCTTGTTGCAACGGACGGACACAGGCTTTCACTCGTTGAGAAGCACACCAAGAGCGAGGTGAAGATTAAAAAAAGCGTGCTCATACCTAAAAAGGGAGTTTCAGAGCTGAGGAAGGTTTTAAAGCTATCAGATGGTGTTAGGATAGGATTTGGAAAAAGCGATTTCATCGCAGAGGGAAATGGATTTACCTTGATCGTCAGGTTAATAGATGCAGAGTTTCCAAATTATAAGCAGGTAATTCCTGAGACGACTCATAGGAGCATGGAGGTTAAACGAGACGATTTTTTGAGCGCGCTAAAGCGGGTTTCTGTAATCTCTTCGGAAAGAACAAAGAGTGTTAAGATGAGTTTGGATAAGGAAGGAATGATCCTTATGTCCGTCTCCCCGGAGCTAGGAGAGGCAAGGGAGGTGGTGCCTGTCGAGTTCAAGGGGGATTCGATAGAACTTGGGTTCAATGCACGTTACCTGATGGATATTTTAGAGGTTATAAATAGTGAAGTGGTTCAGGTCGCTATTGGTGATGAGCTAAGCCCGGTTATAGTCAAGCCGATGGGCGAAGAGGTATATATATCCGTTGTCATGCCGATGAGAGTGTAGTATTTCGAGCGCAGCGTGCGAGAAATGGAAATAAAAATCTAGGGGCGGGATAACCCCGCACCTATATTGATCTTCGTTCCATTCGACTTGCAACAATAGTCTTTTCTTTGCCTTTCCAGGGTTAAGATGCTGGATTTAGTATTTCCTGATGTGTGTACATTCTGCGAGTCGGTGGGGTCTCAAGAGAATATCTGCAGTAATTGTTTAGATAGAATAGGATGTATAAGAGAGAGGTCCATATGCCTTAAATGCGGAGTCCCTTTTGGCTACATGGCGAAAGCCGCTGCAATACAAGGACAAGGCTCTATAGACGAGGCGGATGCCTCACACGATGGGGATGTATACCCCAAAGCTGATTCTTCGAGTGTGTATTTATCCTCAATTCCAGAGCATCTCTGTGGAAGATGTATTATGGATGAATTCTATTTTGAGCGTGCGCGCTCTATTGCATTCTATGACGGGTTATTAAAAGATATTCTTCATAGATTTAAATACGAGGGCAAGCTAAGTCTTGGAAGAATCCTGTCATCTGTTTTAATACAGAATTTCCCCGCCGATCTTGATATGCCGGACATGGTAATTCCTGTTCCTCTTTATATAGACAGGCTGAGAAAAAGGGAATATAACCAGTCTGTTATCCTTGGAGAGAAGCTGGCTAAATACTTAAGGACCTCCTTCGATCCTTTTGTGCTAAGGAGGGTTAGGGACACAAAGCCGCAATTCGAGATCAGAGGCGATGCAGATAAGAGAAGAAACGTAAAGGGGGCTTTCGCTATTGAGAAAGGAGACAGAATTAAAGGGAGCTCAGTCTTGCTTGTTGATGATATATTCACATCAGGCTCGACTATAAATGAGTGCTCGAAAGTGCTTCTCCATTCAGGCGCGTCTTGTGTTCAGGTGGTGACATTAGCGAGGGCTGTTTGATTTTAGGATTGGTCAGGCAAAGAAAAGCAAACTAAATCGTCGGGTTTAATCACAACCTTAATTACATATTGACTTTAAAAGCTATTGACTTTAAATTTATATCTTAAAATTAAGTATTTTACTTAATTAATGGTGTCTAATACTGGCTATAGGAGAAATCT
>JAKEHC010000175.1 GCA_022615255.1 Candidatus Dadabacteria bacterium
AACAAGGCTAGCGTTCTTGTGGGGGATTTTATGCTGGCGCGCGCCCTTGGTTTAATACAATCCTGTGGAAACCTGGAGCTTATAAGGGCAGTAACGGATGCAGCGGCAAAGCTGGCTGAAGGGCAGGTGCTTGAGGTCATGAGCGCACAGAGTATGATAGAGGTGTCTGAGAAGGTTTGCTTTGATATTATTGAGCATAAGACGGCGTCTCTTATAGAGAGCTGTGGAAGAATAGGGGCGATTATTGCTGGAGCGCGGGAGGATGTGAAAGAAGCTATCGGGAATTATGGCTTAAATCTGGGCATAGCCTTTCAGCTTGTGGACGATGCGCTTGACTATTCTTCACAGGAGGAAGAATTTGGAAAAGGGGTGCATCAGGATTTGAAGGAAGGGAAGATGACCCTGCCTTTGGTATATGCCCTCAGGCGTGCCTCGACCAGAGAAAAAAACCGCATAATAGAGATTTTTCAAAGAGACGGTTTTAAAGAAGAGGCGATAGGCTTTGTTATAAATATTGTAGAGAAATATGAGGGTATCAAGCATACAAAAAGCGAGGCAAGGAGATTTGCAGATAAGGCAAAGAGCGCTATTATCAACCTTCCGCGAAACAAACACAAAGACTCTCTTGATTTACTTGCTGATTATGTAGTTGAGAGGAGGACGTAGAAGTATGTGTAGTAAACCGTTCGTCCTGAGCGGGTCGAAGGACGCCTATCTCTCTTAATAGTGAAATTAATCATCACCGATAGACGGGACTTTCCAGTCCCGTTAAATTCTAACCATTCATAAGAAAACACCCCACATCTCGTAGGAGCGCCATACCTTCGATCGACTCAGGGCTGGCTTGGCGCGACCGGTGGAAACTGTCCGGTGATGTATTTCTGCCATCTACTAATAAATCCCCTCTGACCGATTTTTTAGGGGATAAAGATATTTTTTTACCCAAATATAAAATTCATCATTACTTGCCCTGATGGTACACTTACGTAATACTATGTAGAGATGACTCGCAGGCCCGTCGCTACAAACTTAATTTTATAGATTGGGAAGGAGACTAGCGGATGGCGAACAAGAAGAGCTGGTTGGATAAGAATAAAAAGGTAAAAGAGAGACAAGCCGAGTTTCGCACCCCCACTGGGATTCCGCTAGAAAGGCTATATGCGCCCGAGGATCTGGAAAGCCTTGACTATGAGAGGGATATCGGTTACCCGGGCGAATTTCCCTTTACTCGAGGGGTACAGCCTACGATGTATCGTGGAAGGCTTTGGACGATGCGTCAGTATGCCGGGTTCGGCACTGCTGAAGAAACGAATGAAAGATTCAAGTACCTCCTTGAGCAAGGACAGACCGGGCTTAGCGTTGCCTTTGATCTCCCGACACAGATGGGGTATGACTCGGACCATCCGATAAGCAAGGGGGAGGTGGGCAGGGTTGGCGTGGCAATAGATTCGCTTGAGGATATGGAGGTTCTTTTTGACGGGATCCCTCTGGGCGAGGTAAGCACCTCGATGACTATAAACGCTACTGCCTCCATGCTCCTCGCTATGTACATGATTGCCGCTGAAAAACAGGGCGTCGGTCCTGATAAGATCCAGGGCACCGTTCAAAATGATCTCCTCAAGGAATTCATAGCAAGAGGTACGTATATATTCCCGCCTAAAGAATCGGTAAAAATCACGATAGATATTATGGAGTATTGTCGCGACAGCATACCGAAGTGGAACCCGATAAGCGTGAGTGGCTATCATATGCGTGAAGCCGGGTCCACGGCGATTCAAGAGGTGGCTTTCACCATCGCCGATGGAATTGAGTACCTCGGGCAGGCAAAGAAAAGGGGGCTTGACGTAGAGAAGATAGCCGAGAGGGTGTCCTTCTTCTTCGCCGTTCATAATAATTTTCTTGAAGAGGTGGCAAAATTCCGCGCTGCTCGAAGGCTATGGGCGAGGGTTATGAAGGATAGATTTAAAGTAGAGGACGATAGAGCCTGTATTTTGAGATTTCATTCTCAGACCTCTGGCGTCACGCTTACGGCTCAGCAACCGAGGAATAACATTATGAGGGTGACTATTCAGGCGCTTGCTTCCGTTCTCGGAGGAACCCAGTCGCTCCATACGAATTCATTTGACGAGGCGCTTGCCCTTCCATCTGAAGAGGCTGCGACTATAGCGCTTCGCACCCAGCAGGTAATAGCTTACGAGAGCGGCGCGGGGGACACGATAGACCCGCTTGCAGGTTCATATTGCATCGAGGCTCTTACGGATAAGATAGAGGAGGAATCAGTAAAATATATAGACCAGATTGACAAAAGGGGCGGCATGATAAGGTGTATCGAGGAGGGGTATATAAACCGGGAGATCGAGGATGCCTCCTACAGGTATCAACGAGAGGTCGAGAGTAAGGAAAGAATAATCGTGGGCGTGAATGACTTTACGAATGTCAATGAGGAGCCTGTTGAGATTCATAAGATTAACCCGGAGATTGAGGCTATTAAAAGGGAGAGGCTAAAGGAATTAAAAGCCAAAAGAGACAACAATAAGGTGAAGGCTGATCTTAGAAGGCTTGAAGAAGCCGCGAGAGGCGGAGAGAATCTTATGCCGCATATAGTAGAAGCGGTCAGGGACTATGCGACGATAGGCGAGATGAGCATGGCGCTCGAAAAGGTATATGGAAGGTATAAAGGAAGCACTAAAAGCGCAATTGGATAGCAAATAGGGGAGTATAAGGGTTATCTGAGCGACAATAGAGTGCACTAAAAGCCAATATATTCAGAGTCTAAGCTTCATTACTACTGCATCTTCTCCAGTATCGGCATAGTATCCCCGTCTTATCCCAACGGATTTAAACCCTAGTTTCTCATATAGCCTTTTTGCCTCATCATTTCCGCGTCTAACCTCTAGTAACGCGGTCCTCGCACCTAGTGAAAAAAAGTTATCAAGGCAATCTCTTAATACCATTTCTCCTATCCCCATTCTCCTAAAGTCAGGATGCACAGCGATATTAAGAATATGCGCCTCATCGTATATCATCCATGCCACTATATAGCCTACAATTACACTGCTAACCCTTGCAACGCGGCAAAATGAGCGCGTTGATTTTAGCTCTAATTCAAACATCCGTTTAGGCCAGGGGGTAGGAAAGGAAGCCTCTTCGATCTCTATAATCTCATTTAAGTCCTCAGTCCTCATTTCTTCTATTAATAATTCAGAAAGGGCTATCATGAGAAAAAATTGTACAATTCCTATGATACCATGGCAAATTTTTCATAGTCTGATTTCGGCTTAGTTCTATTTTCTTGACACCTATTCTCAATGTGGTAACCTAAAATTGAAAATAAATTTCAATTTCCTTCTTAAGGGGTCTACCAAAAAGAATTGTAAATGCTAATTAACACTAGGATTTTATTTAAAAGCCTTATTGGACATAGTTTTAAATCAAACACCTTAATAAAGCTGATAATCTTACTCATTTCTATTCTTTTTCTCCCAGCCTTACCTAGTTCAGCTTCTCATTCCTCTGAAGAAACAAGGAGAATACTTTCCCTTGTGGACTATATAGGGGGTGACTATAAAAATGCCGTAAGTGGCGGAGAAATTATAAACGAGGAAGAATACAAGGAGATGCTTCAGTTCTCCTCCGATGCACTTAAGCTCTTTTTGGAACAAAAGGCGGCAGATGGGGACAGGGCGGGAATTGAAGCTGATTTAATCAAGCTTAAAAGGGGTATAGAAGACAAATCCTCCGATAAAAAAGTTGAATCAATATCAAAAGGGATAAAGGATAGAGTGATCTCAGCCTATAACATAATCCCGTATCCTCAAAATCACCCTTCATTTCGAGCGGGAATGGATTTATATGAGAGAAACTGTGCTCAGTGTCATGGAGTGCTCGGCGCAGGAAATGGTCCTCTGGCTCCTAACCTTAACCCACCTCCTACAAGCTTTACAGACGGGAATGCAATAGGCGGGCTTTCTCCCTTTAAGGTTTATAACACGATGAGCTTTGGCATAGAAGGAACTGCCATGTCTTCTTTTAAGAATTTTTCCGAAGACGACAAGTGGAATGTTGCTTTCTATGTCCTTTCACTTAGATTCGATCAGAATGAGAGCAAGGAAGGGGGAAAGATATTCAAAGCGGCAAATATATCAGGTTCGATCGAGGAGCTAAAAACTCTTGCTTCACTCTCAGACGATGAGCTTTCAGATAAGGTTAATCCCTATGTCAGGAATGATAAAGACTTAACCAGCTTAGTTGCTTTTCTAAGAAGGGGGACGATCGAGACTGAAAAGACGGTCGAAGATCCGTTAGTCCTGACAAACGCACTACTCAAAGAAGCTTTAAGACTTTACGAACAGGGAGATGGAAAGGATGCATATACTAAAGCACTGGATGCTTACCTAGACGGGTTTGAAAAGGTAGAGCCAGCGCTTTTCTCTAAGGACCAAGCATTTGGTCGTATGCTTGAAGCAAAATTCGTTACCTTTAGAGGTTTGATTAAAGATGAAAAGCCGATTGAGCAGGTAAAAGCCCTCTATGGAGAGATTGAAAGTGATCTCAAGCACGCCTCAGCTATTCTCCAGAATAATCAACCCATCGGTAAAGCACTGACATTTGTAAATTCATTAGCAATTATGCTGCGTGAGGGGCTTGAGGCGGCATTAATAGTTGCCGCCGTGCTGGCTGTTCTTGTAGCTACAGGAGCAAGGAGCGCAATCAAGTATGTTCACCTTGGATGGATTCTAGCCCTTGTTGCAGGGATTTTAACATGGTTTCTGGCTCAAACCGTAATTTCAATAAGTGGCGCACAGCGTGAAATTATAGAAGGTGTAACATCCTTATTAGCCGCGGTAGTTCTTTTTTATGTTAGTTATTGGCTTATTACAAAGGTAGAGGTCAGAAAGTGGAAAGAGTATATTCAGGGAAAGGTAAAAAAAGCGCTCACAAAGAAAAGCCTCTTTGCACTTGCAAGCGTATCCTTTTTTGCTGTGTATAGAGAAGCGTTTGAAACAGTCCTCTTCTATCAGGCGCTTTTGCTGCAGGCTGGGAACGCTAGACATGAAGTTATCTGGGGACTTGTTATTGGTACAGTTTTACTTCTCTTTCTGGTTGTAGTTGTTTTTAAACTTGGTCTTAGAATTCCTCTCAAGTACTTCTTTAGCATTACGAGTTTTCTTCTGTATTTCCTCTCCTTTGTTTTTGCTGGTAAGGGAATAAGGGAATTTCAGGAGGCTGGAATCATTGGGATAACTCCTATTAACTATATACCTCAGGTGGATATTCTCGGAATCTATCCGACACTGGAAAC
>JAKEHC010000176.1 GCA_022615255.1 Candidatus Dadabacteria bacterium
GGTTCCAGAGGTATTTTTTGATGCTGAGCACTTTTTCGATGGATACAAAAGTAACCCTGAATATGCAATAAAAGCCCTTAGAGCGGCCCTTGATGCCGGGGCTGATGTCCTGGTTTTATGCGATACAAACGGTGGGACCTTGCCCTGGGAGATAGAATCTACTTTAAGGGATCTAAATTCAAAAATTGGAAATCCTCCTATCGGAATTCATACACACAATGATGGAGAGCTAGGTGTCGCAAATACGCTTTATGCTGTAAGGCTCGGAGCAGGGCAGGTTCAAGGAACTATGAACGGATATGGAGAGAGATGCGGAAATGCAAACTTGTGTTCAATCATACCGAATCTAAGGCTAAAACTCGGGATAAATTGCATTGACGATGATGAACTTAGAAAGTTATACGAAGTCTCTCACTTCATCCATGAGCTTACTAACCTTCCTCCGATCAAGAAACTCCCATTCGTTGGAGAGAGCGCATTTGCTCATAAGGGAGGGCTTCATGTAAGCGCCGTTATGAAAAAGTCGGAAACATACGAGCATATAAATCCAGAGATTGTCGGAAATAGAAGGCGTGTTCTTGTCTCGGACCTTTCTGGGAAAAGTAATATTATCTACAAAGCCAAAGAGCTTGGCATTGACCTGGATCCCAATGATAGGAAGGTGCAAAAGATTCTTAACGAGCTTAAGAAGCTCGAAAACCAGGGATACGAATTTGAGGGTGCTGATGCCTCATTTGAGCTTCTAATAAGAAAAATTCTTGGACAATATAAAAAGCACTTTGGGCTTAAGGGCGCAACGATAATTGTAGAAAAGCATAGAGAAGACGAAGAGCCTATATCGGAGGCTACTGTCGTCGTTGAAGTTGACGGAATATTAGAGCACACAGCGGCAAGTGGAAACGGTCCCGTAAACGCTCTTGATAGCGCACTACGTAAAGCGCTCGAAAAATTCTACCCCGCATTGAGCGAGGTTAAGCTAAAAGATTACAGGGTGCGGGTAGTCTCAACAGGGAAGGGAACGGGTGCAGTAGTTAGAGTTCTTATCGAATCAGGAGACGGCGAAAACGACTGGGGCACGGTTGGTGTTTCAGAAAACATCGTTGAAGCAAGCTGGAAGGCTATGGTTGACAGTATTGATTACAAACTGCTGAAGGATGAGGCGAAGAGGGAGGAGAAGGCTAGGGGGTGAGTTTATCTACCCTAAAGATGATTTATCTCTTTCTTGCCGATAGAAACACAAAATTAGTAACCTCATTACGTTCCTTCCAACCGAATTTTTGGTAAAAACCCGTCTCATATGACAGGAGGTTACGTTCATTCAACAGCATAAGTCGTGAACAACCACGTTTCACTGCCTGCTTCTCAACCGCTTCGAGCAGCTTAGGACCAATACCCTTGTCTCATGTGGATTCGTTTATAAATGGGTCCGAGATATAGTCTTGGGTTTTCTGCCCCGTAATTATAGTTCTAATGAGCATATTGGAAGTGTATCTGTTTACAACCAGATAACGATAAGTCAAAATATATTACATTATGGGACTAAAAGTAGGAGTTCTAGGAGCGACGGGCTATACAGGGGCTGAGTTAATTAGATATCTTGTCAATCACTCTGGGGTCGAAATCTCCTGGCTTACTTCAGAGAAGTTTGCCGGGAAGAAGATATCGGAGGTTTTTCCCCAGTTTCGTAAGTTTTTAGATATAGAATGCGTAAATATTGCTAAGCTAGCCGGTTTAGACGAGGTTGATGTTGCGTTTTCATGTCTTCCCCATGGTACTTCAATGCACTTTGTTTCAAAGCTCCTTCAAAAAGGAACGCGTGTGATTGATTTCAGCTCGGATTTTAGGATTAAAGATGTTGAAACTTATGAGAGGTGGTATAAGGTTAAACACGCTTATAGGTATTATATAGAGGAGGCGGTATACGGTCTTCCGGAGATTTATAGGGAAAAAATAAGGGATGCCAGACTGGTAGCAAATCCTGGCTGTTTTGCAACGAGTGTTATTCTAGGACTGGCTCCTTTATACTCAAGAGGGTTGATAAAAGAGGATTCGGTCATTGTGGATTCAAAAGCGGGGATAACGGGCGCAGGCAGAGCCCCTTCCCTTGAACAGCATTATTCTGAATGCAATGAATCCGTATCGTCTTATAGGGTTGAAGGGCATCGTCAAAAACCGGAGATGGAACATGTGCTTTCAAATCTAGGGGAGGGAAAGGCTAACGTTACCTTCGTGCCTCATACCGTTCCAATCAGCCGTGGGATTTTGACAACAATATATACTAGATATAAGGAAAAAGGGGCTGAAGATGGGTTAATTGATTTATATAATCAATTTTATATCCGAGATTCATTTGTTAGGGTATATAAAAAGGATAAATTACCTTCAGTAAAAAGCGTAAGGTTTTCAAACTTCTGTGATATTGGGCTTGGTTTTCAAGAGGGCAGTTTAATAGCGGTTGTTGCCCTTGATAATTTAGGTAAAGGGGCATCTGGTCAGGCGGTCCAAAATATGAATATCATGTTTGATTTTCCTGAAGAAGAAGCCTTAAAATCCCCCGGAATCTTCCCTTGATTTAAAGCATAGGAAATGGCTACCATTCCCGAATTATTTTCATCAACTGTAAATAAATTTAGGGATA
>JAKEHC010000177.1 GCA_022615255.1 Candidatus Dadabacteria bacterium
AAGGCTCGCCCCTAATTAATGCCAGAATGATACAAGCCGGTTAAGCTGAGGAAATACCGTAAGGGCGGGTTTCAAACCTGCCCTGCCAGGAATTACCAGGTAAAACCCCAAAATATAGATTTTCCCCTAACATGGTCTTAACAATTTCTTAATACTTTATTAATAAAAAATCGTTAGAATTCTGTCATGACCAAAATATTAATACTTTCAGACATACATGCTAACTGGCATGCACTAGAAGCCATTCTGGCTAAGGAGAGTTATGATTCTCTCATCTTCCTAGGGGACGCGGTGGATTTTGGACCAAATCCAAGGAAGTGCGTCAGGTTCCTCATGGACTCATCAACAAACGGATTCTGGGGCGTGAGAGGAGACCACGACCATGCACTTGCATACGGCATCAACTGCGGTTCCTCTTTGGATCTAAAGGAGCTGTCCATGAAAACCCGTGAATGGGGAGAGGGTTTGATGGCTAGCGACGAGGTCGGTTTTCTGAGGAGACTTCCCATTGAAAACTACGTTACGCTTGACGGCTTAACGTTTCATCTGATGCATTGCTCGCCAAGGGATATGCTTTATAGAAGCTTAACTTCAGATGTTGAAGAGTTCGAGATTGAGAGAGAATCAGGAGAAATAAATACGGACTTTATACTTCTGGGCCACTCGCATAAACCGTTCATAAGACACTTAGGCAAGGTGACAGTTTTAAATCCAGGTTCGGTTGGACAGCCGAGGGACTTTAACCCTAGGGCTTCCTATGCCGTTATCGAAGACGGGAAAGCGACTATCAAGAGGGTAAAATACGATATTGAAAAGACTGTGAAGGACCTAGAAAGAAGCTCTTTGCCAAAGGATGTTATAAGAGAGCTTGTCTCTATACTCGTAGTTGGCGGGCTAGTAAAAGATGAGGTTTATTATTGCTAAAATGCAATTATCCGAGATAAAGTCGCACCAAGATGGTGCTCCTACAATCGTCGGTTTTGGATTCAGACGCATGGCAATGCGTCTCTACTATTATTGGATGGGGCTTTATATTTAGACGACTCGCCGGGTCGTCACTGAATTAGACGCATAGCAATGCGTCTCTACAAAAATTCTATCTTCTTGAGCTTCCGATTGAGATGTACTGCTCGTCTGCCCTTTTTCTCTGTGTTTCAGTCAGCCTTTTTAATACCCTCATGGAACGCTCGAATTCAGATGAGGGTCGGACCTCAAGGTAGCCCTTTTCGATGGTGCGCTTAAAAATCCTCTCCCCTCTTTCAGACCTTATGATTAGTATCGTCCAACCGTCAGAGCCTACGCCGCCTGCCGAAATGTCTGCATGCTCAGCGCTGAAGTCACCGCAGTAATTGCACTGGTGTCTTTGATACACCCTAGCCTCAATAAGAGGGGTTTCAATCCTTGTTCCATCCTTTATGTCGGTAACAACCTTGCCCTTTACATTTACCTTAACCACATCTTGGGGATTTATCCCTTCCTTTTCTTGAAGATATTCATAGATAAACCCATCTAAAACAAAGGTCTCGGTGCATAGAAGCCCTATCGTAAGCTGAACTGCATCTACATACTGCTTTAGGTGCTTATTCTGTCTCTCTACGTTTTTATCACCCCTCTCCTTGGCGATGAAGCCCGTATCAGCGCCCACTGTCGTAGCATATCCGGATACCTCACATGAAACGCCGACCAGAGCTAGCTTGCTAAGCTTATGCTTGTCCACAGCCTCTTTAAGGGCGAGCGGGGTCTCGCAATACGTATACCAGGATTTTGCAGTCTCCATAATCTCGTCTACGCTTTTAACAACCCTTGGGACAGGTTTGAGCCACATCTCACTTGAAGGCGAAGCCACCGCAGCACCGTCAATTATCCCATCTTCAAATGCGCATTTGAGAATCTCCGTAACAGCCCCTCCGTCCTCTGAGTTTGCAACCACATTCGGGTTCGTGCTTCGCGCGGCACATATAAACCTTGTGACTCCATAGTACTCATCCTCGCGCCTCTCTCTTCCAAAAACCCTAACGTCAATCTCCTCGGGCTTTATGGGCTTCATATGCTCAGGACCCAATCTCTCGCATGCATTTGCGCAGACATCACAACCCACCTCTTCGCTTATAGGACAGTAATCAAAATCCCCTTTGGGCTTCGCAACATAGGGGAACATAGACTGAGAGTCGTATTTTATCACCCCATATGGGCACGTAACTACACACATAGAGCAGCCGCAGCAGCTCCCAAGCGCCACAACCTCGTTCATCATTCTGCCAAATGTTTTTAATCCATTTGCGCTCGCTTCGCTCACTTCTCTTCCACTCCCTCTTTACTGAATGTCTTAACTATATCATAAGTGGTTGACCTCTGAGCGGGTATCCGTCCGATTTCCCTTGTCAGCCTGCGAAACTCCTCAGGCGGGAAATACTGCCCATGCTCCGCGCCCGCCGCTCTCGATATATGCTCCTCCATCAAGGTGCCGCCAAAATCATTCGCGCCCGCAGTTAGCGAAAACTGTGCGAACTCAGGCCCCTGTTTTACCCACGAGACCTGTATGTTATTAATCCATCCGCGAAGCATAAGCCTCGATACGCCATACATCTTTAACTGGTCAAGGTCTGTAGGACCGGGCCTCACCTTACCCTTAGATTTTTTAAAAAGCCTTGTTTTCCAGGGAATAAACCTAAGCGGTACAAACTCAGTAAACCCGCCGGTCTCTTTTTGAATATCCCTTAAAACCCCGATATGCTTTGCCCAGTGATATGGCTTGTCCACATGCCCATACATTATGGTTGACGTTGTTCTCATACCAGCATTGTGCGCCTTCTTCACAACCCTAATCCACACCTCTGTGGGAATCTTTCTCGGCGCTATTATTGTCCTTACCTCCTCATCGAGAATCTCCGCGGCGGTGCCCGGGAAGGTGTTATGTCCAACATCCTTGAGCATCTCAATAAAATCCTCTTCGCTTATATCAAGGGTCTTCGCGCCGTAATAAATCTCGAAGGGGGAAAAGGCGTGCGTGTGCATATCCGGAACGGCTTTCTTTACCGCCTTGATAAGCTCAACGTAAAACCTTCCATCTATGTCAGGATGCATACCGCCCTGCATGCAAACCTCTGTAGCGCCCAGCTCACGTGCCTCTTTAGTTTTCCCCGCGATCTCTTCCATAGTCAGGAAATAAGCCCTTTCATCACCCTCAGGCGCCATGAAGTTGCAGAAGCCGCACCAGGTGTCGCAAATATTGGTGAAATTAATATTACGGTTTATTACGTAGGTGATAACATCACCTACATCCTCCCGCCTTATCTCGTCAGCCGCAATAGCAAGCAAAGAAAGCTCATCCGGGTCCTGGATGTTAAAAAGGCACTCCCCTTCCTCAACGGATATCTCGTGTCCGGTAAGGGACTTATTTATTATCTCCCCCGTTCTTCCATTTACCTTTGATAAAAGCGCATCCAGTCCTAAAGACCTGTTCTCAGTTATCCTTTGTTTTATCTCTTCTATCTCCATTGTTTGCCTCCTCCAGCACGTAGCCCGAAGTGTCTATAACTCTAATTATCCTTTCTAACACCATTTTATCTAAAAACTCCTCGTTAATAAACTCAGGGTATATGGGAAGCCTTTCTTTAAGGTCTAAATCAAGCTCGCATAATGCCCTCTCCATCCTTTCTACCTGGGGCCAAGGGGCTTCAGGATTAACGTAATCAATCGTCATGGGAGAAACCCCGCCCAAATCGTTTGCCCCAGCAATAACAAAAAGCGGAAACGATTTCGGATTTAAATTAGGCGGCACTTGAATATTCATCTTCTCCCCAAATATAAGCCTGGAAACACCCACTGTCTTGAGCATATCAAGAGATGAAGGAACCGGATGCGTCTCCATAGATATCCCCGGCTTAGGACTGAAGTTTTGAATTATTATCTCCTGAATGTGTCCGTAATCCCTGGAGAGACTATTAATTGCTAAGAGGGAATCCACCCTCTCTTCTAAGGTCTCCCCAATGCCAACAAGGATACCAGAGGTCCAGGCGATCCTTAGCTCTCCTGCATATTCCATCGTTCTTATCCTAAGCTTGGGCACCTTGTCAGGCGAGCGGTAGTGGGCTTCGCCCTTTCTTAGTAGCCTAGGACTTATGTTCTCGAGCATAAGCCCCATGCTGGCGTTTGATTCCCTGAGCGAGGATAACTCATCGCGATTTGCAACGCCTAGATTAGAATGAGGGAAGATGTTCTCCTTTAAGCCTGCTTCTGACACAGCGGCGAGATACTCCGCTGTGGTTTTGTACCCAAGCCTTCGAAGCGCATCGCGATAGACAGAATATACAAGCTCAGGTTTATCCCCGGTTACAAATAGAAGCTCTGTGCAGCCAAGGCGCGCCCCTTGCCTCGCTACCCTTATAACCTCATTCGGTTTAACAAAAAGCTCTCCTTCTTCTGGCTCAATTTTGAATGTGCAGTAGCCACAGTGGTCGCGGCAAAGCCTTGTGAGCGGGACAAACACGTTCTTGGAGAATGTAACTGTCTTGTTCTTTCCTCTCTCCCTAACCTCTGATGCGGCAAGGATTATGAATATAATCTCATCCCTATCTAAATTCATAAGGAAAAGGGCGTCTTCTCTATCTATAGTTTCCCCCGACCTAGCCTTAAGGAGGATTTCTTCCAATCTCCGAGATGGGGCTCTTAACGAAACGCCATCCATACCAAGGCGCTTGAACATGCCTCTGATTCTATCAGAGCTTAATAGGACCTGAGCTTCATTAACGAAAGAGGTCATTATCTGGGTCCCTCAAAAGCCTTTTTGCACCCTCTGTGCTATTCTCATATTCATATCCCCTTACTATAACGACTGGTACTCCCTCAGTCTTTCCCATGACTAATCCGGCTGCGGAGGAAATGTCATCCGCAACGGCGAGTAACGTAGCATGAAGGTCGTAACCCTTTGAATCCTTCTTGCCCCTGTAATCCTTCACCGGGCTTAGTCCATAACATCCAATCGCTATCTGCGTAAGACCATCCCTCCATGGTCTTCCTACAGTGTCCATTATAATGACTGGTAAATCAAGCCCTAGCTCCTTATTAAACCCATCTGAGAGCATTCTAGCAGACCCATCTGGGTCCTTCGGAAGCAGGGTTGCTTCCATGCCCCCCCCTACATTGGACATGTCCACACCTGCATTAGCAGAAACAATCCCGAGATTGTTTTCTACTATCAACCTTCCCTTGTCCATTCTCACAATTCTTCGGGATTCTCTAAGTATTATTTCCACAAATCTGGGGTCTTTGTCAAGTAGTTTTCCAGCCCCTAAAGCAAAAGAAGAGGGAATAACATCGCTAATCTTTACGACTCGCCCTTCAGATTTAGAAACTATCTTTTGGGCAAAAACAACTATATCCCTACCCTTAAGACTCACTTCTTGCCTAATTGAGGCGTCAATTACCGCTCTCACCAGGTTATCACCCGGCTTAATCTCGGGAAGACCCAAAATGGGTATGATTGAAATAGAATTTGGCATATCAGTACCCAATAGTTAACCTTCAGGACACCATCTTTTTATTTTAGCGCTATAAACGTTTTAGCAACTAGGTCATCTCTTCAAAAAGCCTCAATATCCTGGTGGCAAGCTGTTCGGCTTTCTCGTCGTTAGACATCACGGTATCTGTAACCACAGTTTCTATTCCCATTGATTTTATTTTATCTACCTCAATGGCATCCTTTTCGTCAATTATTATCTTATCTAAAAAATCCTCATAGAGCCTAGCGATCTGAGCAGATGATACCTCTAACCCTAAACCCCTCATCAGCCTGTCTGCAGGACCCTTTAAGGGCGCTCCTCCTATTAGAGGGCTGATGGCAATTATGCCTGCTGCCGTTCTTTTAAGTGCTTCCCTTATTCCCTTAACACCAAGTATAGGACCAATACTTATAATCGGATTACTCGGACAAATTATTATCCCCCTTGCCTCCTCTATTGCCTGAATAACGCCCGGCGCAGGTTTTGCCTTATCAATTCCCTTAACTGATATTCCCTTTACATCTGGGGTCATCTCTTTTTTAACAAGATACTCTTGAAAGTGTATCTCCCCCTTATCCGTTTCTATCCATGTCTCAACATCATCGTCAGTCATGGGTAAGATTTTTATATTATTGATTCCAAAGGCTTTAGAAACCTTGTCAGTAATCTCGGAGGGAGTAAGCCCATTATCCCTCAAATAAGTCCTGTAAAAATGTATCGCAAGATCCCGATCACCAAGCCTGAACCAGGTCTCTACACCGAACCTTTCGAGTTGCTCAAGACAGTGAAACGTATCCTCCCTGACGCCCCAGCCTTTTTCTCTATTTACAATCCCTGAAAGCCAGTAAACGATAGTGTCAACGTCAGGAGAGATTCTTAACCCAAGTATTTGTATGTCGTCGCCGGTATTAACTATTACGGTAAGTGGCTCTTTCAGGACAAGAGAAATGCCCTTTAAAAATTTGGCGGCTCCTACCCCTCCACCAAGGGCTGTAATCATAACATTAACCTTCCTAAGGTTTTATTATAAAGGGGAAATAGCATATTCAGGATTTTATCTAATCCCTGTGTCTGACTCAGCTTGTAGGTTATGGAAGTAAGGGATACCTGTCAAGCAAGTTAAAACTATTGTAGAGGCACGCCATGGCGTGCCTCTACAATACATTTACGCCGTGCAAGAGGATGTAGGACAACCCACTTTGTTGTGGAAACCTAAAAGTTTCCGCTACATATTACCTTGCCCATCATTTTTATAAATGGTAATTTTTAGTTCTATGCCTCAAGAGATTATTAAAGGCAGTTCGATTCCGTTAAAAGGAGAGTTTGCACCTCCTGGCGACAAATCCATTTCCCATAGAGCCGTCATTATAGGGTCTCTAACAAAGGGGGGGACCAAAGTTAACGGCTTTCTTTCCTGCGATGATACCCTATCCAGCGCAAATGCCATGACGATGCTAGGGGTTCCGATTGTTATTAGCGGAAGCAACGTCGAGATAAGGGGAAAGGGGCTTCATGGACTTAGCGAGCCGGAGAATACAATTGATGCAGGGAACTCTGGAACTACGGCAAGACTGCTTACGGGGCTTCTAAGCGCGCAAGGGTTTTTTGCCACGATAACAGGGGATAAGTATTTGAGGGTTAGACCAATGGAGAGGGTCATAAAGCCACTGACTCTCATGGGGGCAAAAATCTGGGGACGAGACGGAGGAAAAAGGCTCCCATTGGCAATCCAAGGCACTAAGTTATCAGCTATCAGTTATGAGTCACCCGTAGCAAGCGCTCAGGTAAAATCCGCTCTTCTACTTGCCGGGCTTTATGCTGAGGGAGAAACAGAGGTCATTGAACCTGCGCCGACTAGAGACCACACAGAGAGAATGCTTTCTTATCTTGGGGCGGATGTAAAGAAAAACGGGAAAAGCGTTAAGATAACCACCGGACCGACACTTAAAGGATTAGAGATATCAATCCCAGGAGATATCTCTTCTGCAGCCTATTTCATAGTGGCTGCCCTTATAAATCCCCGTTCAGAAATACTGATTAAAAACGTGGGCATAAACCCCGATAGAATAGGGGGAATAGAAATTTTGAGAACAATGGGCGGTTTTATAGAAATTATTAATAAAAGGGAGGCAAGCGGGGAGCCTGTAGCGGACATCCTGGTGAGGTCTAGTGCCCTAAAAGCATCTGAAATCAAAGGCAAGATAATACCTAAAGCTATAGATGAGCTTCCTGTAATAGCAGTGGCGGCATGCTTTTCAGAGGGTGAAACTATAATAAAAGACGCAATGGAACTGAGGGTAAAAGAGACAGACCGGATAAAGGCTATGACCAGAGAGCTAAAAAAGCTAGGGGCTGACCTGGAAGAGTTAGATGATGGAATGATAATTAGGGGAAAAGATAATCTAAAGGGTGGAATTTGCTCAAGCTGGGGAGACCATAGAGTAGCCATGGCTCTTGCCGTCGCCGCTACCCGCGCAAGGGGCGATACGGAGATTCAAGAGAGTGATTGCGTATCGGTATCCTTTCCCGGGTTCTTTGATGTGATGAGAAGGCTTAGAGGGTGAAGAAATTAGCCACAGAGGGCACAGAGGGTAAAAGATAATAAGATTTTTCTCTATGTGATCTCTGTGATCTCCGTGGCCAAAAAGCTGATATGAAAAAAGGAGTTATCATTACCATTGACGGGCCCTCCGGCGCTGGAAAGGGCACCATAGCTCGGGCAGTCGCAAAAAGGTTGGGTTATTCATACATGGATACAGGGGCTATGTATAGGGCTATTGCTCTTCTGGTGCATAGAGATAACGTCAATATTGATGACGAAAAAAAACTGTCAAGGACGCTCTTAGAAACCCATATTTCTTTTAAAAGGGACCGAAATTCCAATCTCAGGGTATTATTAAATAAAGAAGATGTGACAGAAGAAATACGAAGACCGGAGATCTCCAAGCTATCTTCAGATATCGCCACGTATAAGGCTATAAGGGGCTACCTTAAAAAAATGCAAAGGAGAATCGCCCGGAATGGCGATATAGTAACCGAGGGTAGAGACATGGGAACTTATGTCTTCCCTGATGCGGATTTTAAGTTCTACGTTGACGCCTCTATTTCTGAGCGAGTAAGAAGAAGGCGGCTTCAGTTAAAAGAAGGCGGCATTAGGGCAAGCCTTGAAGAGGTAAAAACCGATATAAAAGCAAGGGACAAACAGGATAAAGAGCGTAAAGAAGCGCCCTTGCATCCTGCTCCCGATGCAGTCATAATAGATACAACCAGGCTTACAGTGGATGAAGCCGTAGAAAAGATAATGAGTGTCATTATGGAGGAGTAAATCCTGAATGAGTAAGAAAATCGTCTTAGCCGAGACAGCAGGCGTGTGCTTCGGGGTTGAAAGGGCGTTAAAAAAGTCCTATGAGGTCACGGACAAATCGGAAGGGGAAGTTTATTCCCTCGGTCCCATAATCCATAACCCTCAGGTAGTCAGGCACCTCGAAGAAAAAGGCGTAAAGGTCATAGACAAATTTGAAGACGCTCCCTCCGGCACCGTAATGATTCGTGCCCATGGGGTGCCATTAGGAACGCAAAGCATGGCAAAGGAAAAAGGGCTTAATGTCGTAGACCTCACTTGCCCAATTGTAAAAAAGCTTCAGCACTCGGTGAAGAAGCTCGCCGATGAGGGATATTTCATTGTCGTTGTCGGTGATAAAAAGCATCCCGAAATTATAGGAGCCAGAAGCTACGCAGATCCGGAAAACGTGATGGTGGTGGAGGGCAAATCCGAGTTAGAAGAGGAGGTTTTCTTGAAGAAAAAGGTTGGAATCGTCGCCCAAACTACAATCGCCTTCGATAGATTTCGGGAAGTGATTGATGAGTTTCTAGAGAGAAGCGTAGAAGAGATAAAGATATTTAACACCATCTGCGATGATATTTTTAACAAGCAACGAGAGGCCGTGGAGATTGCAAAATCCGTTGATGTAATGATTGTAATAGGTGGCAAAAACAGCTCTAACACGACAAAGATCGCAAAGCTCTGTCATGAAGTGAATCCATTCACCTATCAGATAGAAACTGCGGATGAGGTCTCTTCTTTAGGCATTGACCTGAATGAAAAAACCATCGGAGTTACAGCCGGGGCTTCAACTCCATCCTGGATTATTGAGAAAATACTCCTAGGCCTAGAGAGAGCCTAGGATTGATTAGCAGCCAGAATGGGATTTGACTTTTCTACCACTGTGAAGAGCATAAGATGAATTAAGGAACGAAAATGGAACAAAAGAATTTTTCACAACTCCTAGAAGAAAGCCTTAACGTCCCTGACAGAGGAAATATATTTAAAGGAAAGGTCGTCCGTGTTGACGGGGAGGAGGTATTCATTGATTTTGGCTTTAAGTCTGAGGGAATTGCCCCTATAGTAGAATTCTATGGAAAAAACGGGAGCCTTAAAGTCAATGTTGGAGACGAGGTTGAAGTAATTCTTGAGAGGTGGAGAGGGGAAGAGGGACTTCCGACACTGTCAAAAAGAAGAGCGGACCTTTTTAAAGAATCAGAAAGGCTCGAGAGGTTATTCAACGGCGGAAAATTGCTAAATTCTAGAATCGTTGAAAAGGTAAAAGGGGGTCTTATCGCGGACGTTGGCGAGGATATTGAAATGCGGGCGTTTCTTCCTTCGTCTCAGATAGATCTCAAGCCTCAAGGCGACCTCGACCGGTACATCGGGAAAACCCTTGAAGCAAAAATTATAAAGCTATCAAACGAGGGAATAGTAATATCAAGAAGGGCATACTTGGAAGAACAGAGAGAGATTCAAAGAAAGAGGGTTCTTTCTTCTATAAAAGAGGGTAAGCCCGTTTCAGGCAAGGTTATAAAAATCATAGACCATGGCGTAATTGTAGATCTGGGCGGAGTCGAGGGGTTTATCCCGATAAGCGAGCTATCCTGGGGGAGAGTAAAACACCCAAGCGATGTAGTTTCAGTAAATGAAGAGATAAAAGCAAGTGTGTTAAGTATTGACGAAGAGGGGAAGATCTCTCTAAGCCTTAAACAGATGAAACCTGACCCCTGGAAATTTGCCGATATAAAATATAAACCGGGGAAAAAGATCAGGGGGAAGGCTGTTTCAACAACCGATTTTGGCGTATTTGTAGAGCTTGAACATGGGGTGGAGGGGTTAGTACATATCTCTGAGATAACATGGACAAAGAGATTTAGGCATCCAAAGGAGGTAGTACACGTTGGGAGCCGCATAGAGGCGGTTGTGCTTGAAACCGATGTTGAGAAAAGAAGAATTGCGTTAAGCCTAAGACGCATTGAACCAAGCCCGTGGGAGATATTCAAAGAAAAGAATCCATCTGGAACAAGGTTAAAGGGAAAGATCAAAAACGTGACTAGCAAAGGCATATTCGTAGAGGTTCAAGAAGATTTAGTGGGATTAGTTCACTCCTCCGATATCTCATGGATAGGAAGAATAAACCCACCAGACGCGTTTAGCGCAGGGGACGAGATTGAAGTATCCGTCATTGACGTTGATGTAAGGAACCAAAGAATCAAACTAGGAATCAAGCAGTTGACAAAAGACCCGTGGGAAGACGCTCTCGGGATATACAAGCCTGAAGAGACAGTTCTCAGTGGAAAGGTCATAGATATAAAAGAAGCCGGTATAACACTTGAGCTTGATAACGGACTGCAAGGTTTTATAAGGGCTCGAGAGTTCGATCGAGAAGGAATAAGGGAATTAGCCAAGGAGATTAAAGTAGGGGACGAAATCACAGCCCAGGTAATTGGCTTTGAAAAGACAAAGCGGCAAATTAATCTAAGCAAGCGGCGATATGAAGAACGGCTTGAGAAAGAGAGGGTTTCTAGCATCCTTTCGTCTCAGGGGGAGGGTTCAGTAAAGCTTGGCGATGTACTTGGCGATAAGTTAAAATCGTTAATAAAAGAAGTATGAGGCAGAACGTTGAAAAACCTATTTACAATTATACTGCTCCTCTTGTTTATACTATTCTCCTTTATAATTGGGATAGGCGTTGGGTTTATGATTTCTCAAGAAGACGGTTTCTCCGTTGGCAATAGGGTTGCCGTGCTTGAAGTGGAGGGTGTTATTCTTGATTCTCAGCCTTATCTTGAGAGCCTCTCTAAAATCAAAAAGGACGATGGGATTAAAGCCGTTGTTTTACGCATAGATTCCCCGGGTGGCGCTGTTAGCCCGTCGCAGGAGATATATAGCGAGATTAAAAAACTCAGGGAAAAGAAGCCTGTCATCGCCACCTTGGGCTCTGTTGGCGCATCAGGCGGTTATTACATAGCCTGTTCCGCACAAAAGATCTTTGCAAACCCTGGAACAATTACAGGCAGTATCGGAGTAATCGCCCAATTTGTAAGCTACGAGGATCTTCTTAAGTGGGCTAAACTCGACGTTGCTGTAATAAAGACAGGCGAGTTTAAGGACGTAGGCTCACCTTTTAGAAGTATGACCGAAGCTGATAAAAAATACATTCAGCAACTGATTGACAATGTTTATTCTCAGTTCAAGCTCGCAATCTCAGAAAGCAGAAAAATGGACATGAAAGAGGTAGATAAGATCGCAGATGGCAAGGTGTATACTGGAGAGCAGGCAAAGAATCTTAAACTCATTGATGAATTGGGAACGCTTGGCGATGCAATCAGCCTTGCAGGAGCCTTGAGCGGAATAAAGGGTGAGCCGAATATTTCTTATTACCCGAAGAAGAAAATGAACCTCCTAGACCTCATTCTTTCAAAGTTTGACGCTAAAATACTTGTCGGCGGAGCGCTGAAAGGCACTTTTGGACTCTTCTATCTAGTTGATATGTAGTATCTGGTGCTGTATTACCCGAACCGCAGTTAGGTTCGGTAGGTAATAAACAGTATGCACCAGATGGAAATAATAAAAAATAATATGAAAACAATCTGGGCTCCTTGGCGGATTCAATACCTAACCAAGGAAAAGGAAGGGGGGTGTATTTTCTGTCAAAAACCCAAAGAAAAACGGGACAGAAAAAATCTTATACTCTATCGAGGCAAAACCGGATTTATCATTATGAACCGCTACCCTTATTCCAACGGTCATCTAATGGCTGTACCATATAGACATATAAAAGAGGTTAAGAACCTCGATAAAGAAGAGAGACTAGAGCTTATGAACATTACTACCAAGTGTGTAGAAATTTTGGATGTGTTTAAACCAGACGGCTTCAATATCGGGATGAATTTGGGTAAAATTGCAGGGGCTGGGATTGATGACCATATCCATTTTCATATAGTTCCAAGATGGAGCGGAGACACTAACTTTATGCCAGTCATTGGAGATATAAAGCTTATCCCTGAATATCTAGATCAAAGCTACACGAAGCTTTTAGAAAAACTAAAGCTAAAGAGAGGTGAGAAATGAGATTTGCTAAGATTATTATCGTAGCTATTTTCTTTATTCTGGCTCTTATCCTTATCATACAGAACCAAGAGGTTTTTAATCATGAGTTTCCATTGAAGTTTGACCTGAAGGTATATCAGATAGGACCATATTTGGCCTCCAATATAGTGCTTCTAGTGTGCTCCTTTTTAATAGGCGTGTTTTTTGCCATCATATGGGGCGCCTTTTATGCAGTCTCAATGAGAAACCAAATTAAGGAGAAGGACAATAAAATAAAAGAGCTAGAGTCACAACGAGAAGAGATTCAGATTCACGGGTACGGTGAGGCCCCTAAAGAAGAAACATTTACTATTAATAAGTAAGACCAGTAGCTTGAATAAACAAGCACCAATTAACAAATCATCAATCCCTAACAAATCCAAATTCTCAAAACCTTAATGTTTGTGATTTGGCGTTCGTGGCTTGGAATTAATCATTTATTAGGTCTAACCCTGTTTGCAATCAAAGTGCCTATAACCACTATATAAAACAATTTTTTGAATTTTAAAATTACCACTTGACAAATAAAGTAATGTACTTTATTTTTATAATTAAAATTAATTTATTAACTTAATTCGGTCATCCTCCATCCTCCTTTAAAGGTGGGAATGTTCTTAAGGCTAAGGGCGTTCCCACTTAATTTTTATAACCGAGATAAAGTTATTAAAATATTCACTATCGTGAAATATCCTCCCCAAACTTAAATCTAAATAATTCTTAGAGACACGCCATGGCGTGTCTCTACAATAAAATTTATGTCAATACATGGTGAATATGTCACTTTAATAGCTTGAAAATAGAATGGACTGAAGTAGGTCTTAAGAAGCAAAAGGGCGGGAGATCCCGCCCTCGTATTTAAGGATGAATATTTTCAGGACTAAATATCTGATCCAGCCAAAACCTTACGTTGGAGGAGGACACTTGCACTGCTGGCATTCGTAGGATCTGCAAATTTGTAAACCACCCGTTCTCTCCTCTAATTTACCAACCTTCACAACCTCTATCTTAAACTCCTTCTTCGGCTTTCCAGCCTCTGCCTTTTCCTCTTTCCTACTAGTTTTAAGCTGCTTGCTTATTTTCTTCACCTTCACCCTCCTTTTCCTAATTTTAAGCAAATATTATTAAACCTTTAGTTATTTGTCAATACCTTATTGTAGCTTATGAATATATCACCATCGCGGCTGAGTCCCTCTCACAAAACCCAGCGAAGGGTTTTATCACTCCAAAGTAGAGACATGCCATGGCATGTCTCTACAAAAAATTCAAATGTATTTTTATTGACATATCTGTTTAATCATATATATTACTCCGAGCCTATTCAGGCTAAAAAAGTAATAAGCTGACGATAAAGAAATAAAAACCCTGCTTGCAGGGTTTTTATTTAATAGAAAAATCACTATCTTTGCAAGAGGGGATTATTAGAATATTTATATAGTGTTTTATTTAGTAAAATCGGAGCTTAGCCCTTCAATTTAAACTAATCTAAATTTAACTGCCTATAAAAAAAGCTTAGAAAATTTCGGAAAATAGATAAAACTGCAAAAAAACTAATGAGGTATCAAAGGTAAATAAGGAATAGGCTATTATCCTGGATTTTGTTGGGGGTATATAATGCTAAGAATGTTCTTTGAGTATATTACTTTTCCTCTTATAGGCTTTTTTAAGCTTTCTTTCTTTCTTTCCCTACTATTTCTTTTCACTATCTTGTTTCTTAAATCTGAGCATTTTCATTATAAAGAAAGCCTGGCTTCTCTAAACGTGTTATATAGTCCTCTCTCAAGTTTGAAACAGCATATGCTATTCCACTCAGGGGTTCAGGAAGCAGGGGCTGATATAGAAGGGTTGAGAGAAGAAATAGAAATCTTCAGGTGTATTCTTAGATTTTCAGATGACTTATCACCATCGGATGCGGCGAGGCTTGCCAAGCTTATTAAAGAGGAGTCAGAAAACTATGGGCTTAATCCCTTTCTAATCCTAGCCGTGATTAAGGTTGAAAGTGAATTCTCTCCAAGGGCTGTATCACCCAAGGGGGCGAGAGGACTCATGCAGATTATGCCTCAAACTGCGGAGTTCATAGCAGGCGATCTCGGGGTTTCTATTGACGGCATAAAACCGCTTCACAACCCATTACTCAATGTGAGGCTCGGAATCCATTACCTCTCTATGTTAATAGACCGCTTTAAAAGCGTTGAAAGGGCGCTATGGGCTTATAACGCAGGACCAGGTTTTTTAAGCACAATAAGCCCGGAAAGCAGGTTCCCAACCTATGTAAGAAAGGTGCTAAGATTTAAAGGCAAACTGGAGTCTCAACGAATAGTGGGAGCAGAGAGTTTATAGAAAAAAGGCGCTAGGATTAGGTGCAAAGGACTTAGCAGAAAGGATTTTTTTATAACTTTCTACTTTTGAATCGTTCTCAGGAATTCTTTTACATCTTCACGGTAGAATGCAGGTAAAACTAACCCTTAGGTGATTGGCATCGAGCGAAGAAACCTCGCAGAAGGCACCTTCTCCTAATATCTGTTTTATAGTTATAATATCACCCTCGTCAACCTTATTAACAAATAGGAAATGAATAACTAAAGTTTTTTCATCTATCAGCTCGTATTACATCAGGCGGTTTTTTAAGTGAGAACATTCGGCTCTGGCAAACTCCTTCCACACCCTATCTTTTACTGACATTAACTTTTCTTGTACTACCTGCCCCCTTTCTCTCGGCATAGTGGTTACTTCTCTAACATTATATACTATACTTATTTTCTATGGGAAATTGAGAAATGAAGTTATGCTCTGAGTGGAGATGACGGGAATCGAACCCGCGACCTCCGCCTTGCGAAAGCGAATAGAGTATAACTGTATATTCTCAAAATATATAGAAAATCCTTTAATTACAAGAAATTACGGTAAATTCTATTTGTGAGGTTTAGTGAGATTTTGTGCCATTTTATGGTTGTTATGGACACCTCTATGGACACCTCTCGTTCTGAAGGGGGAAATTACAAAGACTTGCTTAATTTTCTTGTAAGCCTTTGCTTTATGGTTGAGTCTTAGAGTTAAGTTTTCTTTTTAGCCCATGGTTTACTGTCTTTACCCTAGAGGTCATATCCTAACCGGTATGAGGCTGGCACCCCCTTGACAGAACCTACCACACTGTTAAGATTATAATGATTATAGTAATCATAAGAGCTACACAAATCTATGACCAAAGTTCCTACACAAAGGAGGGAAAACGGTATGGCAAAGCGTATATCAGCAATGGACTTAAGAAAACGCCTTGGACAAATTATGAATGAGGTTACCTTGCGTGATGACGAGTACGTTATTGA
>JAKEHC010000178.1 GCA_022615255.1 Candidatus Dadabacteria bacterium
ATCAGTTGAGGCATTATTTACAAGAATCAATTCTAAATTTTCCTTTGGGTAGTTAAGCCCTAAAAGGGAGTTAATGCACGCTGCCAATGTACTCTCAGCATCATAGATGGGAACAATAACTGATACTCTTGGTAGATAAACCATGGGCAATGGTCGAGAAAATTTCCTTTTAGTTAAATTTGAATATACCGCCTTGCGTAGATCCTTTATCTGGATTTTTCTCTCCAACCATGCCTTGCATCATAACCCTGTTTTTCCTTTATCCGCTTGTCACGCGGAGATCTGTAGAGGCATTGTCGCAAATAGGTCCCTTCGGCACTGGCAATTTTTTCTTTAATGCTTAATGGATCTACGCCATGCTTTTCAAAGATTCTTCTTATCTCCCTTTTGTGAACACTTAAAGGAAGATGGGTAGTCAATCTATAACACTCACGATGGTCTCTATAGTAGTAAAGGCACTCCTTAACAGCCTTAAAAGCAGCACCTTTCTCAGCCATTGTCCAAGGGAAATCATAATCATCGGGTCCTACATTGTTCAAAGATTCGTCTAGTCCTCCGAAAGCTAAAGCTTTATCTTTTCTCCAGCAAAGGAGGTGTTTAACCGGTGATGAAATTTTAAAATCATCTATACTGAATTTTTCCTTACTATAATAAACAGGGCTAATAGGATTATCATTCTCGTCTATTTTCACTCTGGAGGAATGGAAAAAATCAATATCCGGGTATTTAACAATATAGCTGTTAAGTGCCTGTATGGCTTCAAGTGCCCACATATCATCTGCCAATAATATCGCGGCAAAATCAGTTTTGGCGTGTCTCATGCCTGTATTAATTGCACCTGCCAATTTCCGCCCTTCGTTTATAAATACTTGGATACGTGAGTCTTTTAGTTCTTTTTTTAAGGACCGTCTAAAATTATCAAAATTGCTCTTTTCTACAACAATTATCATGAGCCAGTATGGGCAGCTTTGATTGATAATAGATTCAACGGCTTTTTTCAAAAAATAGGGATGAAAGTGTTTTAAAGGCATAAGGACTGTTACTCGACACTCATTCATTCTTGAGTTTCCTTTCAGTCTTTTCACTTATCAACTATTAAATTTTTCCTTCATAATCCTATCGTAAGTCTGGACCCTTTTATCCCAGGTGTGATTTTCTAGTATATAATTGATCGCATAATCTCGATCCCAATCTTTATACGCAGCCTCTTCTATTTTTTGAGCCATCAACTCCAAATTGCCGTTTTGTACAACAAAACCCAACCTTGACTCTATTACCACGTTATCATTTGGGAACCCAGCTTCACTTACAACGGGCAACCCGACACGTAAGTAATGATAAATCTTACTGCTTTCATTGTTGTGCATAAACTGACCTGCTGCGACCACAACACCGACGTCAGCAAAGTGAAAATAATTCCATGCCTCCTCATAGGGTGCAATGCCCAAATACGTGACATATCTTTCGTCAAGTTTTTGTAGATCACCTGACCCCAACATATATAGCCTAGCACCAAGGTCTGAAAGTAATCTTCCTAGTTCATTTAGTTTGTTAATAATAACTGTGTTTGCTTCGGGTTGAGAATGCTTGGAATAAACGTGTCCGGCAAATATGCATCTAGCGTGCTTTTCTTTTGGGTAAGGGTTTTTCGAAGGTGGGAGGACATAACGATCTACACCCCCTGGGACTATCAGAATGTTGTCTCTGGGACCGAGGCAGGTAGTCCATAATTCTTTAGCCGATGCATTTAAAACCGTGATGTATTTACTGGTCTGATTGATCTTTTTCTGTGTGAGATATAATTGTTCTCTCTTTTTTCCATAAAAATAGACTCCATCCATATCTATAGGTCCCACTACGGAACCCAATTTTGAGATAATAAAAGGGTGGTCTTTGCCACCATAGGTCTCTAATGTGTCGAATCCGATATGAAATAACGTTTTTACCACATCATAATCACCCCATCTGACTTTAGGTAAAAGGATTCTCCTTAGGTTCTGTCCCATAGGAATCGGGGAGTTCTTTTGATGCAAAATAGATTCGTTCGTGGCTATATCTACTCGGTGTCCGCGCCTTGCCAGCGTCTCTGATATTTTAAGCCATCTTATATAAGACATATCAGTGGGCTCGAAATCTCGATGTACGCTAGTGTATACTGTTATTATCTTTGCCATATTTTGTCGCTAAAAATATTCATAAAAAACATAGAATTAACTTGAGTTAGACTATTCCGAATTTTTCGGGTTTGTCATTAATTTATTAATTATTAATAATGAGATAAGTATTTCGAATTTCTATTTTTTACCTACAATTACGATATACAATAATGCATCAAATGCCAACCAGGAAATTATTCTTTTTCGCAATGAATGGGGTACTATACCAAGAAGCTTTTCATATAATTTTATTGTAAATAAATTAGAGACTCTTCTACTATTTGCATATATGTAAATCTTTGAAAATCCAACTTTGCGAAAAAGTTTAATTAATTCAGTATTTGTGTATTCCTTCAAATGGAATCCTGTTACGACTTTATCAAAATACTTCGAGATGTCGTGCGGCCCAGAAAGCCGATTCGGCGTAATGCAAATACAGACACCACCGATGGTTAGCGCCTTATAGATATTTTGAATTTGCTCGACGGCATCGTCGGGATGTAAATGTTCTATGAGTTGATCACTATAAACTATTGTAATACTATTTTCAGGAATAGGGATACCACAACCGTCTGAAAAAATTAATTCAATATTTGGGGGAAATTTCAAGTTCCTGGTAATTTCTTTAGAGACATCTACAGCATAGACTTTTCTCACACGCTGAGCCACTTCTAGGGCTAAGCCGCAATCTCCAGATCCCACCTCCAAGAAAATCGTCTCAGGGCTTAGAAAGTTATTCAGAAATCGCATCTGTAGAGCCACTCTTTCATGGGAATCTTTAGAATCGCCCTTTCGTCTTAGTTGTGGATGATGAGGCACTCGCTTAAACAACTCGTCATAGAGGGAAGCATATAAGTGTTTTCTATCTTCTTTACAGGCATTCCGTAATCTGCTTGCCAACTCTTTCTCTATTTCGTAGTGCTCTTTGAGTTGTTGGAAAGTCCTCTTCTCGGTTGTTGGTATTTTTATGGACATCGTAACTCTCCATACGGTATAAAACTTGCCAACGTCCGTAATTAGTAACTTTAAGCTATCTTCTCAAGAACGTGAATGTATGATTAATATCTTTATACAACATATCATATTCTCGAGGCAATTTGTCATATACTCATCGGATCTTTGCGAAATTATGCTCCAATCTTCATAAAGTATTATGTATTTAAAATAATAAATAAGAGTAGATTATATAGAATTACTTAGAAACACTTCATTAGCTACTTCATTCAATGTTTTAAGCTTCCCTAATCCTCTAAACTTTTTAAGAAATTCTCTGTAGTGTGGCAACCAATATTGGGCATAACAGTCATGCAAGCCAAACGCAACGAAATCATTTTGCTCAATTATCTGGATGGCTTTTTTCTCCCAATCTTCGTATTTCATTTTACTCTTGTACAGGTCAAAATCATCTAATAAGATTGGTATTTTTACAATTCTATTTTTTATCACTGGCGATTTTATACCAAGGGAATTTGCTGAGCTTGCAAGCCATTCAAAATTATGATGGCACAGGTTCTCATCGCTTAAATCAGGTGTTATTTTTGATTGGGGTGCCCTGTAACCTTTTATCCTGTAGTCTATCTGCCTGCATTTAGCTAGTTGATTCCCATGGATAATATGATCATAGGAATGAAAAGCAATGCAGTGTCCATCCTTTTCTATCCCTCTCCTGACTTCGTTAAAAAAGCATCCAACTACATTATATGTTGCTTTCACATCCATCTCTTTTTCGATTACCAGCATTTCATCAAGCTTACCGGGAGAGGTTTTGTTTGCTAAATCTGCAAAGTTCGGATCCACATCAATATGCCCCAGGCCTCTCTCTATATCGTGACATAAACAAATCGTTTTCTCGCTCTCTATTACTTCCTGTTTTTTCTGAGTGATAATGATTCTATCTTTGTTTTTTGCTACATCAATTACCCACCATTTCCCCTCCTTTGTCACCAGAAAATGTTTATTGACCACTCTATCGTATATCCTTTCAAATAATTCCCTTTGAACATTACGCGAGGGGTCAGTATGTTCTAGAGCCAAACCCGCAGTCGGGGAATAAATCTGTTTAATGCTGTTTTCTACGGCAAAGTTCATAATACTATTTAACAGCATATGAGGCCAGCCTTTAAACCAATTTTCTATTCTTGTCTTATATTCCTTTCTCCTCGATATTCGCTGCACAAGATCCGAAATGTGAACCATGGTATATAGATTAACTCCATCAACGACAAGATTAGCAGTAGCCAACTGACCGATTTTGCCAAATTGCTGCTGGTGCCATATAATGTCATCGTCAAAAAATAACTCCGCGGGGAATTGATCTATCAGTGGAGCAGAGGCATATAGCACGACCATCCAATGTTTATTAGGGTCGTCCTCTCCACACATCCGATTAGACAATTTAAATCCATCCGGGCCACACTTGGGGATGTAATATATCCTGTGTGTAAAGAAATACCTTTTTTTGTAACCCTTTTGAAAGAACTCCTCCTCTCTTTCTTTAGAAATTTCTCTGAAATACGATACTTTCAACATTTCTTTACTCGTGCTTTAGGTGAGTAGTCCACCGCAGGCTTCGATCTAATCATAAGTTTGATGGATAAAATCAACAAGAGTCTGGCAGTTCTTTTTTGAGCTCCGCCCCAAGACAAAACGGAAGGCAGGCACACGGGCAATAAGACGCAGGCTGTTGTAAAAGCGTGAGGCAGCTACCCCTCCCTTTCCCAACAGCTCCCATAACCCTCTCTCGAGCAAAAACTCCATTCCCTGATAGATTCCTAGCCCTACGACCATATACTTCACTAGTGCTTTAAGTGCCTGGTGGCGGGCGAGAGGGGTAATCTCTGAGACCTCCCCAAGGTTTCGCTCTCCAACCAGAATTAAGCCCGGCTCTACTTCCTTGCCTAGACGGTCATGAAAATATTCGATGTCAACCAGGGTCTTGGGGTCAAACTCCATGCGTTGAACGGTGCGCAAATATTGTGGTGATATCCCAGTGTCCTGTTCAGGGCGGACGCCTAGGCGCAGTAGAAAAGGCAGAATTCGTCCCCGACGGTCAATAAGCGGTGTGTCCTCTCCTAGGAGCAAAAACCCGGGGTGACGTAATAACTCCAGAGCTATTGTACTCTTTCCCCCGCCTGCTGGTAGGAGAAGAAGAATCCCCCGTTTGTTATAACTCACCCCCAGGGCGTGCACTCGATGAATACCACGACTATCCAGATACTGCCCGACAGTAGATAAGATAAAGAGATAGGAGATCTCACGGACCAGGTCAGGCTCTGTTCCGTACACCGTGCATTGCTTCTTTTCTCTGTTGAACATCACAAGCCCTCGGCCGAAGTAGTCTATGTAAGTGATTTTTTTGTTTTGGAAACAGACATTACGAGGGGTGATGAGAGAGGCTGATAGAGGAGGGAGCCCTGCATAAGGAGGGGGGTCTAGGTACATCTGCACCTGTACTTGTACACCTTTTTCCACTGTAGGCACATGAAAATAGGCGAAGTCCCGCCGTATTCCCTCTACCAGGTCCGCTGAGGGACTGTTTATCTCAACCGTTAAACCGTAAAAATCGAAAAACTCTTTCATGGATTTGTCTTGTTCCTCCCTACTCTAGCAGACGTAAATATATTTATTAACTTTATGGTAAAAAGCAAACGGACAAGACCGCTACCTTCTCACCTCCTCAACAATTAACCCAAATTAAATAAAATTACAAAACCCCTTGTCATTCTTATAAATTTGTGATTTAATCAAAAAAAATTAATAAGGAGGAGCCAAAAAAGAATGGATCAAATTCTAACCATGTCGGATGAGGAGGTAGATTACTGGGGAGACCAGTATCTTAGATGGCAGCAGTCGATGACGGAAGACCTACTTAACCTTCTTTCTGACTTCGAAAGGCAACAGTATCTATGGGCGCATGGCTCAACATTTTCGCAGTTTGTAGACCTCTGCCTAAAATACGTAAGCAGTTCGTCTCAGCTCAGTGTTCAACGGAAATTAAAGTAGGGTTAGGATTTAGTTAAAAAAATCAACTTAGGACATATAGAATAAGTAGCAGTTTAGCAACTTATTCGAAGGGATATTTATTCCCAAAAACATCTACGCTACTACGTAGCAAGTAACCGTGTTGGTTACGCCTGGCGATTTTCTTATTTTTGATATTACCAGTTCACCAATCTCTTCTGGACCCTTTCCTTCTACATGAATAATGAGGTCAAAAGGGCCTGCAACTAAATGAGCAGACTTTACGCCTTTAATCTTTTTAATCCTTTCTAAAGCAGCCCTTGTCTCTTTACCAGAAAGGTTGACAAGAACATAGGCACTTGAAGTCATTGAAAATCCCTCCTTAGATTTGATAAAGATAGGATATAGTAAATATGAAACTTGGTAAATACATTATCTCCACTTACTAATAAATAATGCCTTATTACTCATAGTTAAACTAATGATCTTATAGCAACTATTACGTCTTAAACTAAAGTGTGTTGTTAGTGTATAAACATGAGTTCCTTACACCTTAGATCTAGGATAGGAAAATACAGTCATTTTTAAAATATGTATAGAAATCGGTTTAACATTTCTTTTCTTCTAGAAACTCGAGGAGAGGCTTAATTTATTTAACTAAAAACGTTGTGAGGTGTATAATATCTTTATGAACGCAGAAGAGATAAAGGCGTTAATTGAGTGCGCTATGCCAGGTTCTATCGTGAATGTAGAGGGAGACGGTACACATTTTGAAGCTATAGTAGTCTCATCTGAGTTTGAAGGGAAAGGGCTGCTAGAGCAGCACCAGATGGTTTATATAGCTCTCGGGGAATCGATGAGAGAAAGGATACATGCCCTGTCCTTAAAAACTTACACACCAGATCAATGGAAAAGGATTGAGTGAAATTGCGTTTTCAATTTCTCCGCTTAATATATTAATATCTATATTATAAGGAGTAGGAAATGACAGACGACATAATGGAGAAAATCCAATCTCAGATAGAAGAGCACAAGATACTTATATATATGAAAGGCACTAGAGAGATGCCTCAATGCGGCTTTTCTGCAAGAACAGTAAGGCTTTTTGAGTCATTCGATGTGCCTTTCGAAACCGTCGACGTGCTTTCGGACCCAATACTCAGGGAGTCGGTAAAGAAATACTCAAATTGGCCAACGTTCCCGCAGGTGTACATCAATGGCAAGCTGATTGGTGGCTGCGATATCTGTCTTGAATTGCACGAGCGTGGGGAGCTGGAGCCGATTGCCAGGGCTGCCGTAGCGGCATAAAATCCGATACCTTATTTCATTATACTGCTATCATTGCGAACACATTCACCCCCGCTCATGGGTTTCTATTTACGTTTCTCGCACTTTTTATTTGGTAGAGACGCATTGCAATGGGTCTCTACAAGAAGCCTACTCAGATGGCTATGAATAAGGGATTGTGTAGGGCAGGGTTATTCATTGGCTATCGTTTTACCGAGTGAAAAAGGTACTGGCGCCGATTCTTATGTCTAGGTTCATACACATGGGTAACACCTATGAAGTATGAAAAGGAATGACAAATCAAGATATAATGGCTGTCCTATGAATATC
>JAKEHC010000032.1 GCA_022615255.1 Candidatus Dadabacteria bacterium
ATTCCCTTTATAGCAAAATTATTGCTCTCGCTTCCACAACTCGTAAAAACAACCTCTTTAGGACGGGCTCCGAGAAGCTCTGCGATTTCCTCCCTCGAATTATCAAGCGCAGCCTTTCCAGCCCTTCCATAAGAGTGAATGCTCGAAGGGTTACCAAACCCCTCTCTCATATAAGGAATCATCGCCTCAAGTACCCGAGGGTCAACAGGCGTTGTCGCGTTGTAATCCAGGTAGACTTTTTTCATAATCTTTAGTATATAACATTAACCATATTTCTTCTTAAGATTGTCATTGTGAGCCCAGTAAAGCCATCCCCTGAGATTACTTACGGAACCTGTACTGAACCATACGAAGTTACTCGGAATGACACGGCGAGATCCTTCGCATACGCTCAGGATGACACCAAGTATCGGATTGCTTCGCCCTTCGATGAAATCAGGGCTCGCAATGACAGCCTAAGAACTTGCCCTTAATGAAAATAAAATTGCTCTACTTTGTCTTTACTACTTGGAGGACCCTGTTTTCTTCTTTGGTCTTTTCCAGTTCGCTTTCCAGGGAGTTGATTCTCTTCTCAAGCTCCTTTACCTGCTCCATAAGGGACTGGATGGCTCGCTCTTCAGGGTCGGGGAGCTTGTTATGCTCAAGGGCAGGGTACACCGGGAATTCCTCTTTAAGAACAGTCTTTCCGGGGACGCCTACAACGGTAGAGCTAGGGGGCACGTCCACTATTACAACCGAGTTTGCACCTATTTTACTGTTTGAACCAACGGTAAGGGGACCTAATATCTTTGCGCCCGCTCCAATAGTGACGTTGCTTTCAACCGTAGGATGACGCTTTCCTCTACTAAAGCTGGTCCCGCCTAATGTGACTCCGTGGTATATTGTAACGTTGTCGCCTATCTCGGACGTCTCCCCTATAACAACCCCCATCCCATGATCGATAAAGAAACCCCTTCCAATCTTAGCCCCCGGATGAATCTCTATTCCGGTAAGAAAACGCGAGACATGCGACAAAAACCTGGCGAGAAATCTCAGATGATTATCCCATAGCCAGTGTCCAATTCGATGGAAAAATATGGCATGAAACCCAGGGTAGGCAAATATCACTTCAAGGGGGCTTCTGGCAGCAGGGTCTCTTTCAAATACGGCGTTATAATCAGACCTAATCTCCTTAAAAATCTCCATTTTTCCCTGTGAATAAGAGTAAAGAACAATGCGGTTTAAGTCAAGGAAGTTGTTAACTTAAATTCATCCATTCCCCATGATGCTGTTCCAACACCCCTCGCCTCATTTCGAAACTACAGGGTACAGGATCCACGATACAGGATACACCATGAATCATGTATCCTAATGTTGACCTCAGAAGAACGGTTATCAGGCGCGTTCTTTAGGGCCCGGTTGGTGTGGGTTCAACCTCCCTCTCCAATGTGATTGTGATAGTTTCTATTTCCTGTTCCAAGTCGTGTAGCCGACCATAGTTATTCCATCCCTCTGCGGTGACCTGGATCAGCGCCCTGCCGCGAGGCACACCGAGTACAATGACATTACCCTGGCTGTTGGTTTTCATAGTCTCTTCAAATTCCTCGTCTGACATTTCTGATTTCACAAAGACCTCGGCTTTTTTCACGGGGGTGGCGAGTTCTCCGCCACTCACGTGGATCTCGAGACGTGTAGTAAGAGTTGGACCTGTAGTTGGAGTACTTAGAGGTGGAGTTTCCTTTGGGAACATTGGATTTGGGGTAAAAAACATGGTCAATACGAAAACCACAATGATTTTATTCGCCATTTGTTGTGCCATGAGCCAGATCCTTGTCATAAGATAAATAGCGCAAAATGCCTTTTTTATCTGCTCCGTTCCGCCATGGTTATCAAGGAGGGGTTTGCACGCGCAACAAATCGTTGATCACTTCGTCGTAGTAAGGCTTTTCTTTAAGGCTTGCGCGCGAGCCAGGGAAATAAACCAAGGTAATTTCTGCGCTTGGCGGTTTGAGTTTTCGCAATACGATTGCACAGCGTTCACCATCTGAAAGACGGGTATTGTCAATCATGGGAAAGTCGAAGAACCCGACCCAGAACACAGATGATTGCAAAATCTCTTCGTCCCCGTCTTCGTTAGGTGTCCTGACCTTCAGATTTATTCGTATTTCATTTCTTTTCTGATCAGCATAGAGCGCCTCCACTTTGAAATCTCTCCTCCGGAGTGCCTGCTTTGAGCCATCTGTCCCTATTGGGTGTGATGGTAGCGTTCCCTCTATTACTTTAATTCCTTCTGGTTTCTTATGAAGCTCTTCAAGGTCGATTGTTCCATCGAGTTTGCCTCCTGCCTCCTCCAATACTGCAATTTGCTTGTCCGTCACCTCACTGGCTATTCTCTCCAGACGCTTTTGATACTCCTCAGCTTTGGTATCTATGACCTCACTCTGCACATGCTTAAAGAGAGGGCCTAAATCAAGCGCCTCATGAAAATTGTAAACCAGAAGTTCCAGCGCCAGCACTTTTTCTTCTATACCTGAAGACTTCTTTCCTTCGAGCCCTGCGAAGTTTGAGGTTAAAAAGGTTTGAATTATAGAATTGAACATATCTTTGCGAAGAGAGCTGTCGGCTTGTTCTCTACTACTCATCAATTGTGCGTAGATCTGTGTTTTTGCTTCAATGAGTTGTCTTTCCGCTAGAAGTCTCTGTTCCCCAGCTTGCCTTTTCGCCAGATAGTTGGAAGTCATGAATCCAAGCAATACTATAGCCACTGCGGTCAAAAAGCCACCCACTGGCTTTAGAATAACGTCTGCCTTGTCCCACCCGCTTTTCTCTTGGCCTGGCATAGCTATCTCCTTATTAGAACGTAACGTCCATCATTCCCCCTTACTAAGTCAAAATCGTAGCGGACTGGGTCATCATACGAGTAAATCTCGTATTCCGGCCATTGTCCCCCATAGTCTACCCTTAGAGTGCATTTTCCTGGTTGCGGGATGTAAATGCTATAAGAGCCGTACCCATCTGTCTCTCCCGGGTAAGTGTTGCCAGCACATGCGATTTCTATTCTTACCTTCGGACCCACAGATTTGCTTCCCTCGTTCAAGCTTCCATAGACTTGCGCCGCACGAACAAAAGCGGGAACCAGAAGAATCAGGATAACTAAGGATGCTGTAGTTTTCATTTCATCCTCCTTGAACAGGGACTTTCTAAAATTATAGGATCAATATTTATTATAATCACCTGATACGGGGTGATATACGGAAATCCTTCTAACGCCTACCTTATATAACGATTATATAACTAATGGCTATTCGGGGTCAAGGGGTCGAATTAGATCACCAAAAATGTTACCAAGACATACATCGTTAGATCACGAGAAATGTTACCGAAAGGTACAATGGCGCTTGTATGGACATGCAAGCGAA
>JAKEHC010000033.1 GCA_022615255.1 Candidatus Dadabacteria bacterium
GGCGGAAATTGCGATTAGTGCCTTTGTCTTTTTATCTAAAACTGTATCACCTTCAACCGCATTATAGAATTCCCACCAGCCTTTCGACATTTCTGGAGCCCTTTTCTCGAACCATCTTTTGTCATCAGCCATTTATTAATCCCTCCTCTTTATCTTTATTATTATGAGGTAATTCTAACATATTAACCAAATCCATAGAATAGAAACCCCAAACGATTTTTTCATCTCTTCATCTCCAATAAAATTCAATAAGTAAATCTTTTCTTAAAATGGTATCATATCAAATCTAATAATGAAAAAGTTAAATAGACCGATACAAAAAATTCCAACCGTGAGGGCTGGTTTCGGTGTTAAAACCATTCCAGAGATGATAGAAACGACTGTAGAGAGTCATGGAGATAACATAGCTTATCTTATACCACGGAATAATAGTATTTATAGGCTCAGCTACGGGCAGGTTCTTAAGTATATCAAGCGTATAAGCAGATATCTAAAAGAGCTTGGTCTCGAGAGAGGAGATCATATAGCAATCCTCGGAGAGAATAGGCCTGAGTGGGCAATATCCTACCTCTCCTCTGCCTGGATAGGAGCAATTGCCATACCCCTTGACGCAAAAGCTCCACTTGATACGCATAAATTCATCCTCGGATTTTCATCAGTAAAGGCAATAATCGTATCCGGTTCATATCTATCCTACATTCAGTCCATAAAGAACGATTTAGACGAGCTGAAACATATTATCGTGATGGAAAATTTTAATGAGATTTATAACAAGTATTCGGATGGGGTGGGGATGGATAGTGTTTCATTAGATGATCTTTTGGAAATTCTATTTACATCTGGTACAACAGGCGTTCCAAAGGGCGTAATGCTAACCCATAGGAACGTTATGTCCAATGTAGACGACATTTATCAGGTCATGGAATGCGCCCCCGATGACAGTGCGTTCTCTGTGCTGCCAATTCATCATGCCTACGAATGTACCGCAGGAATGCTGACCCTCTTCTACAACGGTATGAGTGTGTTTTATTCAAGGGGTCTAAAGCCTAATGAGTTGATTGAGGATTTACAAACTGCACGACCCACTGTATGGCTGAATGTTCCACTTATTTTAGAGAAGCTCTATCTAAGAATAATTAAAGAGTTATTGAATCAGAAGGGATTTAAGCGATTGCTAACTAACGTTCTACCAAAAAAGCTTATAGGGAGTAAGATCAAGGAAAGAATGGGTCTAAATAGAATAAGACTCATTGTGTCAGGTGGGGCAGCTCTTCCAGACTGGGTTTCAAGGGGATTAGAAGAGTTTGGATTCCCGATAATACAAGGATATGGTCTTTCCGAAGCGGCTCCTCTGGTTACGGTAAACCCTCTATCAAAACCTAAGAACGAGAGTATAGGTATGGTGATTCCGAGTGACGATGTTGAGATAAGAGATATAGATAGCGAAGGAAACGGCGAAATAATCGTCAAGGGACCAAATATAATGAAGGGATATTATAAGAATGAAAGTGCTACAAAAGATGCTTTAACCCCTGATGGATGGCTAATGACAGGGGACGTAGGGTACTTTGATCAAGAGGGTTACCTATACATAACCGGACGGAAGAAATTCGTAATAGTGACTAAGGGTGGAAAGAATATATTTCCAGAGGAGATTGAGGAAAAATTAGTAAAATCAAGCTACATTGAGGAAGCCCTTATATTTAGCCCGGATGATGAAAACGTACAGGCTATAATCCATCACAATCTTGATGAGGTCGCAAGCAAATTACGGAGTATGGGTAAAGAGATCAACGATGACAGTATTTGGGGACTTATAAGGTTAGAGATCAAAGAGGTTAATCAGACACTTGAGGCTTATAAGAAAATAAGGCACTTTGCGATAAAACACGAAGAGTTCCCGAAAACAACGACCCGCAAGATTAAAAGGCATCTATTTAGAGCTATTAATTTAACACCGGGAACCAAGGTGTTTAGAGATTGATTCTGCTCAAAGAATTAAAATATCTTCTTTGGCACAATGAAACTCACAGCCAACTCACTTATTTTTCTACCCTTTCAAGCTCTCCTTCTTTCCCTTTTGTTAAATCAACGTCATAAAATCCTCCGTTTTCGGGTAACGCCATAAATAATTGAGATATATAATCAACCTCAATCCTTCCCTTCTTGAGGCGGCAATCCGACAGGTGTCCTCCCGCTTTTTTATCTGCTGTAATAAAATGAAAATGATAACCCGGAACGTTTATCCCCTCCATATAGCCAGGAAACCAGAAGCCTGCTAATGTGCCTTTCACATTTTGAAACTCGAATGTCTTTTGGTTCTTTACTACCTCTGCGAGCCCAACGTAAGGTTTATTTTGCATAGGGATACTCCTTGCCTTTAAGTAGATGAAATCCCCATCAATTTTAATAGCGTAGAAGATGTTCTTCGTCGGCAGCAACGTATCTAAATATTGCTCCAATACCTTGCAATCAACCGACCTGTCTAATGTTACCGACCTATCAGATTTAAAAAAAGTCACCACCGCAAACGGCGTTTTCATGGAGTCTTGAACAGAATAGGCAGTTCCATCGGCTTTTATTTGATAGAATTTACCCTCTAATCCAACCATCTCTCCATCAAGGTTGTTGAAGGTGCCTATCCCAAAATCACCATGCTTCTTCAACTCCTTATATGTTATATCCCCTTCGTAGACCCCTTCCAGTAATGCCCTAATTGTAGAGGTTTGAAATGCAATATCTTCATTCTTTTGTAAATGAGAACATCCATATATGGCTATACTTAAAAATGCTACAATAATAAAGAGAAGCCTTAGGACAAGCCTCGGTGTCCGCTCACTCTTCAGGAAAAGCTGATAAACTTTGAGTTCGACTTTGAGAGTGCGTCCGATCGACTTCAACTTCTGAAGCATTCTGTTCTTATTTCCGGTGTGAATCCAATGTCATCTTTTTGTTCTTAGTTATTGTCTTGCTAAAAGGCTATGGCTACATTACCAGCATTTATGCCTTCAACTCTGGATGTCTCCATCTCTCGCTTCAAAAGATTTATATGATACTCATACTCAGCTTTGGTGTCTCTACTTGCGTAGCTCCACATGTAGGCAAAAAAAGCTGCAACGGGAGATCTGGTAATCCTGAGAGTTCTAATAAATCTTCTTAGAAGGAATACATTGTTTCCCGTTAGTCTATAAGCAGATTCCCTTCTCTTTTCATACAGTTCAAGCGCAGTTAGATTCTTCGGCTTTAGGGTCACATAACGCATATTATATTTCTCCCAATCCTCAGGAAAGTTAGTGTACCTAAGCCGACCTGCAGCCTTCATGTCAGTAAATAGCTTTGTCCCGGGCAAGGGGCATGAGATATTTATGTTTTGTGTGCCTATTCCAACCTCATTTATAAAACCTACAGTATCCTCAAAGACATTTTCCTCATCGCTGTCGTTACCGAAAATAAATGATCCAACCACTGTTATGCCGTGTCTCTGGGTATTCTGTATATTCTTTGCATAGTCCCCAAGGGTGTTAATTCCCTTATTAATATCCTTAATAACTTTCCTATTTATAGATTCAAGACCAAACAAAACCGCTCTGCAGCCAGCCTTGTACATCCATTCCAAAACTTCATCCTCTTGACCCAGGTTTTGAGTACACTGGGTTCCCCAATATTTTCTTATCCCTTGTTTACGGAGTTCGTAGAGCGACTTGCATAACTCAATCGTTCGTTCCTTTCCGCTTCTGCCAGAACCTATAAAATTATCATCTGCAACCATCACAATTCTTCGTTTTATATTTTTAAATTCTTCTACCACATCCTTTATAGGACGGTACCTCATAGACCTTCCATTTATTAATGTGACCGAGCAAAAAGTACAGCCATAGGGACAGCCCCTGGCGGTCTGTATAATTCCCCAACGATAACCGTTCATAATCGGATGTTTTATTACAGGAACAATATCAAGGGGTGGGGATCCACCTTCATAGATTCGTTTAAGGGAATTTCCCTTCAAATCTTCTAAGATAGTTGCCCAGACTGGCTCTACTTCGCCTATGCATACGCTGTCTCCATACTGTATCGCTTCTTCGGGCATAACGCTTGGATGTGGGCCGCCAAATATTACAGGAATGCCCTTTCTTCTAAAAACACTAGCAATATCATAGGCTCTAGGGGCTTGGTTAGTCCAAAGGCTTATTCCAGCCAAGGCAATATTAGACATATCTATATTGCTATCAAACCTAGACCTTGATTCATCTATGATTTGAACCTCCCATGTAACCTTGGGCGTAAGTGCATCCATGATGAGAAGGCCCAATGGTGGAAAAGAGCCAGTGCTACTGCCTACTCCCGCAGAGTTTTGAGGATATGGTTGAATAAGAATGATTCTTTTTTTCATTTCAGGCCTCCTTATTCTTCTTTACAAAGGTGCAACATCTTTTACATAAGCCTTTTAATAATGAATCCTATGATACCAGATAGACGCTGATAAGAAGATGGCAGGAAGATTACAATATGTTCACCATAAAACCTATCTGACTCAATGTCTACGAGATGGGACAAAGGCGGTTCACTGCCCATGACCATGCTCGTGCCCCCCAGGCTTTTCCTGGGCTGTTTTTTCCATTGCCTGATATTCCTCAGGAGATAAGTCGGGAAGACGCCCCAAGAAGGCTACTATAGCCCAAAGCTCCTCTTCACTATGGGTAGGACCAAAAGCAGGCATAGCGCTCATCTTGATTCCGTTCTTGATAATCCAGAATAGCTCTGAAGGGCTCCATTTCTCTAATCCCTTTGTTAAGTCTGGAGGTTCGGGATAGAAGCCAGTTTTCATCTCACTTGGAGAAAGGCCCGGCTTCCCATGGCACCCCTCGCACATCTCACTATAATGATTGAATCCAGTCTGTACGAGAGACTCATCCAACCTAGGCGCCTCTATCCCTTTTGCATGGTACTTAACGGATCTCTCCATTGTGGTATTGAATATCCAAAGTGTTAATTTGGAGTGTGGTACTGTTGCGGCAATATTGTAGACACCTGTATATATATAAATGAGAAAACCTATGGCAATAAGAATAATAAGGGTTAATAGATTTTTCATTATTTATTCTCCTCTATAGGTTTTATTGATAACACTACATTTCTATCGAAGCCCTACATAGATTGCCTTATGCCGGTTAATGTTTCAATCCCATTATTCAGAGCCTGACATCATTTAAATATCAAGAATCCTATCTCAAGGGCTTTTTAAAATAAGATAATTGGTTATCAAATATTAAATCCCTCTTTTTTAAAGGAGGGCCAGGATGGATTTTTTTCGCCTTTCATAAAGAGTAAAAAGAGGGGAGCAAACGAATCTTTATTGTAGAGACGCCAATTATGGCGTCTCCAACTCTGAGCATATTCAGTATCGTAGGGGCGCATTGCCATTCGCCCATATCGTAATCATATTATTAAAAAACTAGGCATCCCACCAAAACCCGCATTATAATCTAAGGACACGATACATACTTTTTTCTTCCCACTTTCTAAAGGGGAGCTAGAGGAGGTTTCTCACACCTTTACAAATGGGGTTATATTTTAAAATTGTAGCGCAACTTTGATGGTGTATCCCCTAGATTTATTGGCGACCATAAGTTGCTATTCTTAAGATCTGTCCTTTAATCAAGAATCTTATTACAAACTGCACAGCGTCAAATATAATTTTAGCTGGAGAGAGACTTTACATTCGAGTGGATTAATCTAATAGACCCACTTGCTCAAAGCTCCATTTACCAACCACGACGCCCACCGCCTCGCTTTCCACCACCTCCACCTCCGCCTCTTCTTTCTCTGCCTCCACCACCCTCACGACGTTCTGTTCTAGGACGGGCTTCATTAACCGTTAGAGTCCTTCCCTTGAACTCTTTACCGTTTAAACCGTTGATGGCTGCTTGCCCTTCGGCTTTTCCAGGCATCTCGATAAACCCGAAACCCCTTGGCTCACCGCTGAACCTATCCTTAATAATGTTGACGGAAGTGACCTGCCCAAAACCCTCAAAGAGCTTTCTTATATCCTCTTCCGTAACATCACGCGACATATTACCCACGTATATGTTCATTCTGTGCTCCTTTTTACTTAATTGTTAATTTATCCAAACCCACCCACTGCATATTTATTATGAGGAGATGTTCAGATGAAATCTGAACTTCATTTTACACTATAAATCGTGGATTTACCACCCCAGTGTATGCAGATGAATTGTAGCACCCCAAAAAACAATTTTTAGTTGGATGTCTCAGCCAAAGAAGAATACATAAGTGGTCATCAAACAGCAACATA
>JAKEHC010000179.1 GCA_022615255.1 Candidatus Dadabacteria bacterium
GAGAATATGAATGAAATCTCGGAGAGACAAAGGGGTTTATTGGAAGCGAGTAAAGAAAATGCAGTTTTAAGCAAAAGACTCGCTACGATGGAAACCTCAATCCCGATTGATATAGACCTTGAGGGATTTGAATATAAGGGTTTTAACAAGGGGAAATTAAGGCAGGTTTTTGAGGAGCTTGATTTTAAATCACTTCTCCGAGAGCTTGGCGATACCCAAAATGCAGAACCAGAGATAACTATAAGCGAATCCCCGGCGAGCAAGGTTTCTTACGATAATTATCACCTTGTTCTATCCGAGAAGGATTTGGACAAGGTGCTTGAAAGAATCGGCGCTACTAAGGAGGTTTCAATAGACCTTGAAACCACATCAGAGAACCCGATGAGGGCTGAGATCGTCGGTATTGCCCTTTCGCCTGCTCCTCACGAGGCATACTATGTTCCTGTCGCACATAGGTCAATGGTATTCGATTCCACTAAACAGCTTAAGCCCCTTTATGTCCTCGAAAGGCTTAAACACATGATTGAAGATGGATTGATACACAAGATAGGACAGAATCTAAAATATGAATTTATAGTGCTTGAGCGAAATGGGATTAAGCTTAAAGGAATTACGTGTGATGCCATGGTAGCCGCGCATATAATTGACGCCTCGAGGTTAAGCTACAGCCTTGACGAGCTTGCAAAGCACTACCTTGAACACAAAACAATCACATATAAGGAGGTAACCGGTATCGGCAGGGATAAAATAAACTTTGAGGAGGTAGAATTAGATAGGGCGAAGGTCTACGCCTGCGAGGATGCTGACGTGACTATGATACTCAGTAAAATACTTAGGTTAGAGTTAGAGAACTTAAATCTCCTTGGTGTTTTTAAGGACATTGAGCTTAAATTCATAGAGGTTCTTGCCAGACTGGAGATGAACGGGGTGAAAGTCAGCCACTCCCTTCTTGATAGGCTATCAATAGATTTTGAAAAAAGTCTTGAGAAGATCGCAGAGGAGATTTACGCCCAGGTTGGATTTAGGTTTAATTTAAATTCACCGATTCAGCTCAGGGAGGTTCTATTCGACAAACTTCAGCTTCCCCAAAAGAAGATCACAAAGTCTGGAGAGGCGTCTACGGATGTCGAGGTTCTAACTGAGCTTTCCAAGTTTCACCCTGTGCCTAAAAAGGTGCTAGACCATCGTGGGCTTTCTAAGCTTAAATCTACTTATATCGATGCCTTCCCTAAGCTTATACATCCAAAAACCGGTAGGATACATACCTCTTTTAATCAGGCGGGAACCTCTACTGGGAGATTAAGCTCAAGTGATCCTAATTTACAAAACATTCCAATAAAATCGCCTGAAGGAAGAAAGATAAGGGAGGCTTTTATCCCTGAGGATGGGTTTTTACTTCTCTCAGCCGACTATTCCCAGATAGAGCTAAGGCTCCTAGCGCATTTCTCTCAAGATGAGAGCCTTGTCAGCGCCTTTATAGCAGGTAGCGATATTCACAATCGAACTGCGGCCGAAATCTTTAATAAATCAGAGGACTCCATAACACCTGACGAGAGAAGGCATGCTAAAACAATCAACTTCGGGATTATTTACGGCATCAGCCCATTTGGGCTTTCAAAGCAGCTTGGAGTATCGAACACAGTTGCCAAGGGCTATATTAACGATTATTTCAAGCGTTATAGAAGGGTGAAATCATTTACCGAAACGTCCATTCGCGATGCTGAAAGGCTCGGTTATGCAGTAACCATTTTAGGGCGTCGCCGCCCAATCCCTGAGCTCAAGTCTAAAGATAGAGCAACGCGAGGAATTGGGGAGCGCGCCGCAGTCAACACGCCTATCCAAGGGTCAGCGGCGGACATCATCAAGATAGCGATGATTAGAATCCATGAGAACCTTTCAAGAAATCATAGGTCTAGGATGATTCTTCAGGTTCATGACGAACTTTTATTTGAAATCCATGAAAGTGAGATTGACGAGCTTTCAAGGATGATAAAAAGAGAGATGGAAAAGGCTTGGCAGCTGCGTGTGCCACTTCGGGTGGATATTGGAATTGGCAAAAACTGGGCAGAAGCACATTGATTCGTGTAGGGGCGGGTTTGAAACCAGCCCCTACAAAATAGAAATAACATAAAACACTCTTTCCAAATCTGCGGATATGTGTTAGCCTTTTTTGCCCATGATTATAAGGATATGTGCCACATCTCTCGTCCTAACCGTTTTCTTTTTCAGCCAAATCGTTTTTTCACAAAGCAATTCTGAGCATTATCAGAAGATTCTAGAGTCAGTTCCTAGGGAGGCATTGAGTAATGGAAAACTCGGGGTTGTTGTAAAATCCCTCTCAACTGACGAGAATATATTTCAATATAATCCTGACAAGCTTTTTGTGCCTGCATCAAACGCAAAGGTTTTAACCTCTGTAGCTGCGCTTTCAATACTCAAGCCCGCTTATAGGTTTAAAACTGAATTCTACTCGGGAGGCGATGTTTCAAACGGTGTGGTTCACGGGGGTCTTTACATGAAGGGTTATGGAGATCCTACTCTCGGCACTGAAGATCTTAAATCAGTAGCTCGAGAGTTTAAAAGCTTGGGTGTGAAGGAAATTAAAGGCGGAATAATAGTGGATGATTCCTATTTTGACGCCGTTAGGTACGGGAAAGGGTGGAAGGATAAATGGAAGGGGGATGCATTCAGCCCTCCTATAAGCGCGCTATCTCTTAACTACAATACGTTTCTTATAAAGGTTTATCCATCGAAGGTCGGCAGGATCCCTGCAGTAGTCCTAGAACCTAGGGGTACGAACGTTAATATAATAAATAAAGCAGTTACGACGAATAAAGGCACAAAGCTTACTGCAGTCTGGCTTGAAGGTGGGAAAACTATATCGCTAAATGGAAGAATATCCCGCAAGACACCTTCTTACGTGATAGAAGTCACCACAAGAAATCCCTCGATGTACTCAGGCAGTGCCTTTAAGAGGGCTCTTGAAGATGCTGGTATAATGGTGCGAGGGTATGTAACTCAGGGGAATGTTCCAGGGTGGGCGAGCATTCTTTATTCTCATTTTTCTAACCCTCTTTACCTAATAATTGCGGAGTTCAATAAAGAGAGCGTGAATATTATCGGAGAAAATATAATAAAAACGCTAGGAGCTACGGTAATGGGCGGGCAAGGGACTTGGGAGAATGGAGCGCGTGCAGTATCGAACTTCCTGGTTAAAATAGGGATCAAAGACAGTTTCGAGATAGTTGACGGATCAGGGCTATCACCACTTAACAGGATTTCTCCGAGTGCGATGACGGAGGTTTTACAATATGCATTCACTAATCCCATTATTGCCTCCGATTTTATCAATTCACTCTCAGTTGCCGGTGTTGATGGAACCCTTAAAAAAAGGTTCAGGAGGTCTGAGGTTCAAGGCAGGGTTAAAGCAAAGACTGGTCATCTTAGTAACGTAAACGCTCTTTCCGGTTATTTATTTACGAAGAGCGGTGATATACTGGCTTTCTCTATCTTGGCAAACGGGCTTGGATCAAAGGCGACCTCTTTTCAAAATAACCTACTTGCAGAGCTTCTATGGTGCTGTGCCAGCGATAATGATGCTAGAGATTCAAGCCTCTAGCTTAGTTCCATTTTAGATGCTTGAGAGTGTCAGCCTTCCAAATTCCTCTATGCTTAGAGTCTCAGCGCGTCTTTTCCCATCTATACTAGATTTATTCAGAATCTCTTTTACCCTTTCCTTTGGAAAAAGAGCACAGAGGGAATTTATAAGCATTTTCCTTCTAGATGAAAAAGCGGCTCGAACGATTTTTTTGAAAAGTTTCTCATCCGGAATAAAAATTCTTGGGCCTGGAAGCGGCACTAGCTTTACGACTACGGACCATACCTTAGGCTTGGGCCAGAAGGCTTCAGGCGGCACGCGGAGCTCAAGGTTAACATCCATGTATGTCTGAATAAGAACAGAGATCGAGCTATACTCCTTACTTCCTGGTAAAGCACTAATTCTTTCTCCTACCTCGCTCTGAAGCATTAGAACCAAAAGAGAGAAGGTATCTCTTTCTTCAAGAAGCTTAAAGAGCATAGGGGAGGAGCTGCTGTATGGAAGATTTGATACGACCTTAATCTTATCTCCTCTATAAAACTCTCTCAGGTTAATTTTGAGGGCATCGCCCGAAATTATTTTCACGTTTTCTAAATGAGAAACATTTTGTTTGAGCTTTTCCAATAATCTATTATCCTTTTCAATTGTTATTACCCTTCTGCTCCTTTCTCCTAGAGAAATTGTCAAGGCGCCGAGTCCGGCACCAATCTCCAGCACATCGTCTACCTCTGAAAGCTCGGCTATTTCCAGCATGCGCTCAAGAACATTTTTATCATGCATAAAACTCTGCCCAAGAGCCTTTCTTGGCCTTAAATCCTCTGAGAAGAAGAATTCCCTGGGTGATGATTTCGCTCTTACCATTTTTTCTCCGCTTTGCTTTCAAATAATAGTTAAGCATAATTGCTTATAAAAGTCAGTTTAGTTATATAAAATTATTCTTTTGCTCAGGCTGGCTTATTGTTCAAGCTTAAGGGATGGGATTCAAAGC
>JAKEHC010000034.1 GCA_022615255.1 Candidatus Dadabacteria bacterium
CCTTTCAAACCTGCTTTTAAGCTTAACGTAATTCTCCGAATCAATCTCAAAGATATTAAGGAAATTCGACCTTTTGCTAAGCCTTTCCCAATCGAGATCTAATCCCGATATATTTTCCTTATGTTTTAATAACTCCCTTAGCTTTATTCTGTTCCTTCTGTTTTCCTTTATTAACAGGCAGATTCGGGAAATTATATAAAGTAATGCAGACATCTCTCTATCCCTGAGTGAGACCAATAGAACATCGCTTAAGATGTTGCGGATCTCGACTTCTAACCTACTCCTTTTTTTCATTGAAACGTTTTGAAAAATCGGTTCGCCCAGACCTGTTACTCTTTACCCCAGTACTTTTGTTTGCTTGGTTCTACTCTTTACCAAAGCGGCGGCGGAACTCTGAAGCAACAATATCACCAGCTGCTCCCACCAGCTTACCCACGATAGGATGTATGACAATGCCTGTCACAGTACCTGCCAACCCAGGTAGATTCTTGACAAACCAGCGCTTGACGTATTCCATCGTAGTCAGATCGGGCTCTTTGGCTGTTACAGCTTCCTCTAGCTCCTTAACACGCTCGAGGGCTGCGTCCTTCTTATCAGTTGGTGCCTCCTTCTCCACCTGAGCCTTCAGGTCGGTGAGCATCTGGCGTAGCGCTAGCAAGTCAGCCTCTGTTATCGATGGCGCACCAACGTTTTGAACCTGTTTTATATCTTTCCCAACGGCAACTTGCCCGCTAACATCACCAGAGATGTTAGCGTTAATGACATCACCACTTTTCTTATCCTCGTTCATTTGTTTCTCCTTATAGACCTAATTATTCAACATAGAAGCAAGATTTTTTTGCCTGATCATAATTAGTATAAAATACCCCTTTATAATTTGCACAAGTCTTTGAATCCATTTTACTAATCTTACCCTTTATGCAACAATATCCAGTTGGAGCTGACGCCGCGCAATATCTCTTTGCCGAATCATAATCGGTATAAAATTTCCCTCCGTAATTTGTACAGTTTTTTGAATCCGTTTTTTTTAGATTCCCTTTTATGCAGCAATAACCATATGTTGGTTGACAGCGACTGTAAGCCTCCTTCTCATTATAGTAATAGTATCCCCCTAAACCCTTACACTTATCCGAGGAGGTTTCAATAACTCGCTCGCCGCTACAACACCAACCCGGTGGTTGACAGCGGTTATAGGCTTCCTTTTCATTGTAGTAATAGGAACCCGTACATTTCTCAGGATAGCTTGGAAAAACCTTTCCTCCGCTGCAACACCAGCCCTTTTCTTGCACTGTGACGGTAACTCTCCGTCTTACCGACTCACCATCAATACCAATGGCAGTCAATGTGTAGGTAGTCGTCTGCTTTGGCAAGACCGGGATGCAATCTTTCGCCACATATTCTAACTCCCCAACCCCTGGATCTATACGTGCACGGCTCACATTAACCGCACTATAGCAGAGCCGTGTCTCCTTGCCCAGCTCCACGAGCTGAGGACGTGCAAGGAAATCTAGTATTCTAGCAGGCTTCGGTGGCTGGGTTCCAGTCCCGCTCAATGGCACGCTCAACGGGCCCTGAGATGCATTGTGAGTGACAACAAGTCTAGCACTGTGGCTCCCTTCGAGTTTTGGAGTAAAGTTTACTGTAATGGTACAGTTTTTACCCGGATTGATAGTGAGATTTGAGCACCTGTCAGTGGTTTTAAAGCTAACTCCCTCGGCACCGGCGGCGAGGACAACTTTACTTATCTTTAGGAGTGCCTTGCCACTATTAGTAAGGGTAACAATTTCCCCCTTGCTAATAATCCCCACCTCCTGATTGCCGAAGTGAAGTTCTGTCGGATTAACGCTGACTGTCGGCAGAGAAACACTTCCGTTACCGGTCAAGCCTACAATTCGCGGGCTATCAGCAGCATTGTGCCTGATAGTTAGGCTGGAACTGCGGCTTCCAGCAGCCTTTGGAGTAAAGCGGATGCTAACGGTGCACTTTTTGCCCGTAACCATATGTGTAGCGTTAGAACAGTTATCATCGGTTATAGTAAAGTCATCTACGTTGTTTCCGATGAGGATGACGCTGTGCACACTCAGAGACCCCGATCCTTTGTTAGAAAGAGCGACGGTTAGGGCTTTGCTTATGGTGTTTACCTCCTGAATACCAAAGTCAAGATTGCCGGGGCTAATTTTAACAGCTGGCGGTGAAACGGTTCCGATACCCTTCAACTCCACACCCTGGGGGCTATCACTGGCGTTGTCAGTGATGGTTAGACTGGCTCTGCGGGTTCCTTCGGCTATAGGAGTGAAAATGATTACGATAGTGCAACTGTTTTTCTGAGCAATGGTAGCGTTAGAACAATTATCGGCAGTTATAGTGAACTCGTCATCGCTTGTGAGAGATACGTTATCTATTCTTAAGGGCGCCAAACCGCTGTTGCTGATATTGACAGTCTGCGCTTCACTACCTTTGCCAACCTCTTGCTTGCCAAAGTCCACGCTACTAGGGTTGAGAGCAACTATAGGTAAAGCAGCGGAGACTCCTATCCCGCTCAAGACCACGTTCTTTGGACTATCGCCCGCGGTGTGCGTGATCGTAAGGCTGGCGCTTCGTTTTCCTGGAGCCTTGGGAATAAATATGATTGCGAGTGCGCAGCTTTCACTCGAATTCACAATGGCATTAGAACAAGTGTCGGATTTTATATCAAAATCATCTGAGTTGACGCCAATAAGGGTAGCTCTAAGAATCGTCAGAGACACAGATCCGCTGTTAGTGATAGTGACTGCATGCTCTTCGCTGCTTGTGCCTATCTCTTGATTGGAAAAGGCTAGGCTGATGTGGCTCAGGCTCAGAATAGGAGGCTTATCCCTGAGCCAGAGATACCAGATTCCCAACCCACCAAGAAGTAGAATAGATAAAAAGGTAACGCCCCATTTGAAAAGAAGCGGGATCCCTTTGGTCGTTATAGTCGTCAGATCACCATATAAGCTAGTTTGGTCATATACCTCTTGTGTTTTGGAATCATCCTGAGATGGCGGGGGTGTGCCTGGAAGAAGATTTAGATTATGGCGGGTTACTTCGGCTCCAATCCGGTCTCCTAAAGACTCACGAAGCTCGAGAGATTTGGTTAGGTATGTGTGGGCTTGAGGGCCATCCTCAATGCAGAGAGCACGGGTGCCAAGCTGATGCAGGGCAAAGGCTTCTGAAGCCTGATCTCCAAGTGCACTTGCTACTTGAAGCAACCATTGAAGCACCTGCTCCCATGCACCCCATCGCCCGAATAGAACCAGTGCGCCTTCCACCCCCCACCCCATCCGTATGACATCTTTCCAACGACCAGTTTTAACAGCCCAGTCTAGCATCTGCATCAAGGCGTCAGACTCTTCCATAATACGTTTTGGTTCCTTCCGATGCTGTTCAGCCCAGATGGTGAAATAAGCCAAAGCCTTCTCTTTCCATGATGTCAAGTCCAACCCTTGCTCTGTAGTTTTACTTAAGATGCCGGTCAGGCTATAGCGTTGCCCATGAGCCTGTACTAGATGACGCCTTAGTAAAGTCTCTAGAACAGGCTCGACATTAGGAAGCTCAGTTATAGTGGTCAGATGCTGAGCGTGAACAGGCACGCCACCAAGTGCAGCCATTGCTCCCAAAACCCTCCGCTCAGGTTCCGGAAGCGACGAAACCTGCTTGGTCAGCGCCTCATTAGGAGAACCAGACTGTATGAGTTGTAATACCTCTACAAGCGAGCTCCTTTTTTCCCTCACTCCTGCTACAGCCTGGAGAATCCGCAGGGGGTGACCATCTAACGACGTGCAGAGTGCCTGGGCGGCGGGTCGTTCCTCTGGAGTCAGAGGTCGTTCCAATTCCCGTTCAACTAGCGCGAGGGCATCGTCTAAAGCTAGTCCCTTCAGAGATATAGCACGCACCTCTCCCCATATAGAGCGCTCTAACGATGCCAGCAGAAAAATGGAGTCTGGCGCGGCGTTCATCAGCCCTTCCACCTCATCCCGTTTTAGTTCAACATCATCCAGTAAGATTAGAGCCTGTTTTGTCTGAAGGGCGTGCCTGAGCTGTCCATCGGTTGGCTTAAAGGGAATGTCACTTTCATAAAAGGCATCAAAGAGGAGCTGAAGCAGATCCCCGAGAGGCTTGTGGTGAGCTGATAAATAAACGACTCCATCTCGGAAGGAATCGGCGAGGGAATGATAAGCCATGTAGCGCAGGAGTGTGGTCTTACCTAATCCAGCCTCTCCGTAAAACTCTACTGGAAGAGCGGAGTTGAGCGCAAGAGTTGCAGAGTTAACTTCTATATCGCGGTTGAGAAAACCGGGAAAGCGCCGTGGACGCAGGAGAACAGGGGTAGTACGGGTCTGCGGTAAGGAACGCTTCTCAGGTGGAGAAACATTGACCACACCGCCGTGTACGGACCCAATCTGAAGTATATAATTCCCCACAGCCACCTGGCCACTGATATCTCCACGGATTTGTGCCTCTATATTTCCTGGAGGAGTAGATTCAGTCATAATTACCCCCAATTGCCCCTAGTCTCGGTTAGCATCGGGATTTTCTGGGCTTAAGACCTCACCCCGATTTACCATCTACAAGATGCAGGCTGAGAAGATTGTTCGGTGTTCATTTTTCTGATTATTCCCGCTTACTAGTTTCACTGTCCTGTACTCAATGAATCCGCCGAATTAAGCTTGAAGTCGTTTACTAGTGTTTTACTGCCTCTTCAACAAAATCATATCAAACCCATCTTATCCTTGTCAATCTTTCATTGTCTTTTGTCTGATAACTAGTTTTATCAAGGTTGAAGGCGCTCGATCCTCGAAGTATAATCATATGAGTTTATAATCTAGTGTTTATAGATGGATTGAACCCAACGATGTCTGAAGAAGCCAAAGAAGACGTAGAAGAGAAAGAAGAATCTTTTAATAAATCACTTCCCGCTCCTACAACCTCCATGGAACGTTATCTGACTGAGCTAAGCAACTATCCCGTTCTTAGCAGAGAAGAAGAGTATAAGCTTGCAATGAGATATAGAAAAAAAAGAGACTTGGACTCTGCAAGGAAGTTGGTTACGTCTAACCTAAGATTCGTTGTAAGAATCGCGAATGAATACAGAAACTATGGACTGAATCCCATGGATTTAATCCAAGAGGGAAACATCGGGCTCATGCAGGCAGTAAAGAGGTTTGATCCGACAAAGGGTTACCGTTTAATTTCTTATGCCGTTTGGTGGATAAGGGCATACATACAGAATTACATAATTAAAAGCTGGAGCCTTGTAAAGGTTGGAACCACCCAAGCGCAAAGAAAGCTCTTCTACAAACTCCGCTCTGAGAAGCAAAAGATGGACCTTACGGACGAAACCCTGAGTGCCGAAGATTACAAAAATCTAGCTAAGGAGCTCGGCGTTTCCGATCAGGCAGTAATTGATATGGATCGTAGGATGGGAGGTAAAGACCTATCTCTGGACACTGAAGTAAAAGGGGATAGAGATATAACCCACCTCGATTTTCTTGTTGACGATTTATCAAATCAAGAAGAGATAGTCACAAGGGCGCAAGAGGAAGATGAGGTTAAAAAAGGACTGGAAGCGGCACTCAAATCCTTAAAAGAGAGGGAGCGGTTTATAATTGAGAATAGGATTCTCAAAGACAACCCTTTGACATTAGAGGAGCTGGGTAAGAAGCTCAAGCTTTCGAGAGAGCGGGTAAGACAGATTGAAAACTCAGCCCTGAAAAAGATAAAAACTGTTTTAGAAAAAAGGGGAGTTAATCAATAATTAGGTAGGGGTGGGATTACCCTGCTACTCCGCTATGTATTATCTATTATAATTTCCTATTCACAATCTCAAATACCTTTCTTAAAGCCTCTCCAAGCCTCTCAGGCTTATTTCCGCCTGCCTGAGCCATGTCAGGCTTTCCACCGCCTCCGCCATCAATTATACTGGCGAGCTCTTTTACTATATTTCCAGCGTGAAATTTCTTGCTTAAATCCTTGGTAACGCCAACCAGGATATAAGCCTTGCCGTCGCTCCCGCTTCCGAGAACAGCGAGACCGGGCTTAAGTTTTTCCCTTATGTCATCCCATATCTTTCTTAGTTCGTCAGGACCTGCTTCCGAAACCTCGGCGGAAAGAACATTTATACCTTTTATCTCCTTTATATTATCAAGCAAGGTCTTTGACTTCTCGATCGTTACCTTATCTTTAAAGGATTCTAACTCCTTCCTTAACCTTTCATTTTCTTCAACCATTCTTTTAAGCCTTGATACAAAATCAGATTGATTTACCCTTAGAATATTAGAAGCCTCGATAATGGTTTCTTCCTGTTTTCTTATAAACCTCCATGCGGATTCTCCGGCTATAGCCTCTATTCTTCTCACACCGGCTGATGAGGCTGTCTCATTTACCAGTTTAAAAAGCCCTACCTCTCCAGTTGAATGCAGATGAGTCCCGCCACACAACTCCTTGCTGTATTCACCGATGCTTACAACCCTGACCCTGTCTCCGTATTTTTCCTCAAATATAGCCGTAGCGCCGCTTTTTATGGCCTCTTCATAAGAAACGTCAACCTGCGTGAATACCCTATCGTCCCATCTAACCCTGTCGTTTATAATATCCTCCATTCTCCTTATTGTGTTGTCGTCAATAGACGAGAAGTGGGTGAAGTCAAACCTGAGCCTTTCAGGCGCCACAAGTGAGCCTGCCTGCCTGACATGAGTGCCCAGCACCTCTTTTAAAACGGCATGAAGCATGTGTGTGGTTGTATGATGTGTCTTTGCTCCGTATCTATGACGCTCATCTACCTTTAGCTCAACATTGTCTCCAACCCATAGTGCGCCTCTTTTTACATATACTTGGTGGACAATTAAGGTTAAAAAGGGTTTCTTCGTATCCTCTACCTGGCAATGCCCAGACTCACCCTCAATAACCCCCCTATCCCCTACCTGCCCTCCGGCTTCGCCATAAAAGGGCGTTTTGTCAGTTATGAGCTCAACCCTTTCGCCCTCGCTTGCGCTGTCGACAAGCCTTCCATCCTTTATTATGGCTGTTATTCTCCCTATATCCCTTGTCTTTTCATATCCCGTGAAATTAACTATGAGCCCGCCCGATGTAAGCTCTTTGTATAAAGGCGCTAATTCTTCCTCACCGGATCCCTTCCACGCCTGCCTCGACCTCTCCCTTTGTCTCTCCATCTCTTTTTCAAATCCGATGTAATCTACATTTAATCCGCTTTCCTTAGCGATATCCTCAGTTAAATCAACCGGGAAACCATATGTATCATAGAGTTTAAATGCAACCTCACCTGGCAGTGTTTTGTCACCCTTATGCCTTTCTACCTCGAGATTTAAAAGCTCAAGCCCCCTATCTATGGTTTCAAAGAACCTCTCTTCTTCATTCCTCACAACCTCTCTAACAAAACCAAGCCTATCCTCCAGCTCCGGATATGCATCGCGCATTATGTCTCTTACATGGTTAGCAAGGTTAAAAAGAAAGGGCTCTTTGATTCCGAGGGCTCTAGAGTGACGAACTGCACGCCTCAGAATCCTTCTAAGCACGTATCCCCTGCCCTCGTTTGATGGGAATACCCCGTCAGAAACTAAGAAGGTTACAGCGCGTGAATGGTCAGCAATCACCCTCATTGATACATCGAAGGATGGGTTTTCTCCATACTGTTTTCCCGTTCTTTCCTCAACGGTTGATATTATCCCTCGAAAAAGGTCTGTCTCATAATTGCTCCCGATTCCTTGAAGCACAGCCGTTATTCTCTCAAGCCCCATACCTGTATCTATGCTAGGCTTTGGAAGCGGTTTGAGGTCTCCCGAGGAATCCCTCTCATACTGCATGAATACAAGATTCCAGAGCTCCAGATAGCGGTCGCAGTCGCATCCAACTGAACAGCTAGGCTTTCCACAACTAAACGCTTCGCCCTGATCAATTATGATTTCAGAGCATGGCCCACATGGTCCTATCTCACCCATTGCCCAGAAATTGTCCTTCTCCCCCATACGAACGATACGCTCAGGTGGAAGCCCGATCTCCCCTCTCCATATATCAAAGGCTTGATCGTCTTCTCTAAAGACCGTTACCCATAGCCTGTCTTTAGGGAGTTTAAATACATGTGTAAGAAGCTCCCAACCAAAATTGATTGCCTCACGTTTAAAATAGTCCCCGAAAGAAAAATTTCCAAGCATCTCAAAGAAGGTGTGATGCCTGCCTGTTTGGCCAACGATCTCAAGGTCATTGTGTTTTCCACCTGCGCGGACACACTTTTGGCATGACGTAGCCCTTTTATAGGAGCGCTTATCCGCACCTAGAAAAACGTCTTTAAACTGCACCATTCCTGCGTTTGTAAAAAGGAGTGTCGGGTCGTTCTTAGGTATAAGAGAAGAGCTGCCGACAATGGTGTGACCATTCTCCTCAAAATACTTAAGAAAAATCCTTCTTATCTCAGAGGCTTTCATTTCTTTACCTTATAATGATTCAACCAGATGGGTGAATCGCCCATAATACAACATCCCTGAGACTAATTATACCAATAAACTAAACACTATGCATTAGTAGCACCTTCAGCATCAGGCTCTATAGGATATAAATTAAAGTGCCCTTTTATAATAATTTATCTTACTTTAATTTCCCTGAGAATTTGGAGGGCTTAATATTCTTGAATGGGTAATCCGCCGCAAGCTGTCCGCACGCCCCTAATATATCGCGTCCGCGATTCTTCCTAATCCTTACATTGATGCCGTAGGAGATAAGAGCCTTCTGAAATCCAAACACTCTTTCTTCAGCTGGCGATTTATATGGGAGTGGATCAGCCTCATTAAATGGAATAAGGTTCACCTTGCACTTTACCCCCATAAGGAGTTCGCCGAGCCTCCTTGCATCTTCATCAGAATCATTCACATTCTCAATTAATACATACTCAAACGTGAGGGTTTTTCTCTTGGGTATCGGGAACCTCGCGCTTTCTTCGATAAGCTCCTTTATCGGATACCTTTTATTAATAGGCATTATTTCATCTCTCAGATCGTCTCTTGCAGCGTTAAGCGAGACAGAAAGATTAACGGAGATTTGTTCACCAAGCTCTTTTATCTTTGGAACTATTCCTGAGGTGGAGACAGTGATTTTTTTTGGAGAAAACCCTATAAAATCCGGATTTGTGAAGGTTTTCAAGGCCTTTACTGTGCTTTCAAGGTTATCAAGGGGTTCACCCATCCCCATAAAGACGATATTAGTAATAGATTGGTTATTAAGATTATTAACCCCGATATACTGATCCAATATCTCTGACGGGTCAAGGTTTCTTATCCGTCCGATTCTTCCAGTGAGGCAAAAGGTGCAATCAAGAGCGCATCCGACCTGGGTAGAGACACATAGCGTAGCCCTTCCATTTTCCGGAATTAAAACGCTTTCAATCCGGTTTCCGTCAAAGAGCTCGAAAACGTACTTTTTCGTCCCATCAGAAGAAACCCGCTCGAGAGGCGGTTTCAAATATGATATCTTAGCCACGACACCTAGACCGGCTCTAAGACCATTAGGAAGGTCAGTCATCTCGTCGAATGAGGTCACGCGCCTTTTATAAACCCATTTAGCTAACTGGACCGCGCGATAAGGCTTTTCACCAAGGTTTATGATGAAATCCTCTAGTTCTTTAGGGCTTAGGTCTTTAATATTAACTACATTCATCAACCGATTCATCCATATAAGGGCTTATCAAAATAATAACAAAGCCTTTTTAATTGATAATAAGGGTTAGATTGTGTTATACATTCAACTAATCCTAATATTAATAGTAATATTAACATTTAATGAGAGGGGCTCAAAATGATGAAGTGCTGTGATTCAAGAAATGTGATAGCTACCAGTCTTACCGCTAGCAGGCACAGGTGATTTATGCAAGTTCATGTAATTCTTACTCCTATAACTGTATTACCCCTTCTTCTACAGCCAAGATTGAGAATGACGTTCCGTGTTTTACCTCTATCTCCTTGGCATCAACGTAGTCGCTTATGAGTTTATATACCTCGGATGAAACAAGAACCTTCCAAAGAGGTGCGTCTTTAGAGATCTCACGTGCAAGATTTACCACCTCCTTTACGCCCTGAGGTATGCCCGACACTGAATAAAACTGCACAGCCTTTGCTCCAATTCCTATTTTTCCTTTTATTGGGTCCTTACCCTCGACCACCCTTTTTCTATTCATACTTCCAAGCACCTGCAGCACCTCAACAGCAGCGCACACAGCCCTTAGCTCAGGCTTATCCTGCTCGTCCGGAACGTTAAAAAGAGCGACGATTTCATCCTGAAGTAGCGCCTCTATAACCCCGCCGTAATCGGATACAATAGATGAAGCCGCTTTTCTATACTCCGTGACGAAAGATGAGAACTCAGCGGTGCCAAGCCTTCCAGATACCTCCTCGAAGCCTGAAATCTTAGCAATTAAAGCGGTAACCATCCTAAGCCTAGCCTCTTCTTTCTTTTCAGAGATAATCACAGTTGGTTGAAACCTCTGGGTTTCTCTAGCCGTTTCCTCCCTTCTCCTAAGCTGATCAACCATCTGGTTGAAACTCTCAAAAAGTCTTATCATCAAAACGTCTTTCTCAATCGCTTTTTCAATATCAAGTCTGGCGGTGAAATCCCCACGCGAAACACGCTTGATTGCGTTAATGACCCTCTCAAAGTAAGTATTCTGATCTCTAGTAAAGAAAATAAGAATCGTTAAGATGGAAACTACTGAGAAGAAAGCTCCTATTACCACGCTCCATAAGAGTGAGTGAAAAATAAAAGTTTTATTCCCCATTTCCCTCAATCCAACTATAACAGTATTTTCATCAACAGTAGGAAAATTGAACTTCTTTATTCCGATGAAGCTCTCCTTTCCAAGGCTATCTATTATAATTCCATTCTTATCTAAAAGCTTTATATACGCAATGTCAGACCTCGCATTGAGCACATCCCTAGCAAGCACAGTAAAATCCTTTCTGCCTTCAAACAGTTTTTCTATTTCCCGAGCTTGATACACGAAAAATTCGGAGGAATTAAAATAAGAATTAAAGAGTGAGACAACAGCAGATAAGATAATTAATATCAAAGAAATGACTATGCACTCTTTAGCCTTAGTGCCTAAAAGACCTAGGTTGTGCCTATACACTTTTTACCAACTCCTTTAAGCCATAATAATTAAGGAAAGGATTTTGTGTGACCATAGGGTCTCTTCAAATAATATCTTTATCACCTATTTAGCTATGATTCAAGCCCTATGTGAAGGGTTTAATTGATTTGGAAAATACAGCGATTAAACAACACTAAATCAGCATATTAGGTTTAATTGAGTAACTTCAGAACCCGAATAATTCAATTCAGTTGTTCATGAATACTCAACTTGTACGGGGTTCCACACTAACCCTTGTTCTATCCTTACCCAGCCTCTCAAATTTTACAACCCCGTCAACGAGTGAAAAAAGAGTGAAATCCCTTCCGAGTCCTACGTTCTCACCGGGATGAAATTTAGTTCCTCTCTGTCTCGCTATTATGTTGCCAGCCTTAACAGGCTCCCCGCCAAATCTTTTCACTCCCAACCTTCTGCCTTCGCTATCCCTTCCGTTTCTTGAGCTTCCTCCACCTTTTTTATGCGCCATCTACCTCACCTCCTAGCCTTTAACCTCTGTTATTCTTATTGAAGTATAAATTTGACGATGCCCCTTCTTCCTTCTGTATCCCTTTTTCCTTTTAAACTTAAATACAGTTATCTTTTCCCCTTTTAGATGACGGAGTATCTCACCCTTAACAGTAGAATCAGCAACCAAAGGAGAACCCAATTTATTTCCCTTCTCGGCATCAGAAACCATAAGGACTTGATTGAATTCAACGTAATCGCCTGGGTTTCCCTTGATTTTTTCAACATTTATAATGTCGCCTTCTTTCACTCTAAACTGCTTTCCACCGGTTTTTATAACTGCCTGCATTTCTAGACCTCCTGGATAAAACAACTAAATTGTTGCCTGATTTCTTTTTCTTTGTCAAATTCTTATGTGCTGAATCGTGATCATTATTTCTATATATCGCCCGCGAGTTTCAACATACGGTCTTCAGTTAACCAACTGGAACAGAGATAGTAGAGTATACTTTGAACCCTGAGGGCTAAGCTCGCTTTTCATAACTGCGATTTGAGTAATTAAAAAAGGATTATGAGTAGGTAAAGCTAGAGACCCCTTTGACCTTGCTCTTCCTTTAACTCTTCCCACGGTTATATGAGGGTCAAATGTGCGTATTTCTTTTTTAAAACCAATCGTCTCGAGCCCTTCTTCAATTTCAGTTTGAAGCCTCATAAGCTCACGGTTCTTAGATAAGCCGATAAAAAGTACACGGGGGTTTCTGAGATTCGGAAACCCTTCTAAGCCCGAGATTGTCATCTCAAACGGGGAATAAACCTGAAGTATCTCTTTTAAAATATCCTCGATCTTCCCTACTATCGACCCTTCTATCTCTCCCAAAAATTTAAGTGTTACATGGAGCTTATTGTAGTTCTCCCATTTTACCCCTTCCCACTGAGGTTTTATCTCCAGTATATATCTATTGATTTTTTCCTTTATTTCTTCAGGAATATGCGCTGCGATAAAAACCCTCAAATAGGAAAACCCTAGCACAAAAAAGTTAAATCGTTAATTTTCTATGACTAAACAAAAGGGGCACTTTATCTGTATTCTTTTTGTCTTATTCTCTTCATAATTATAAGCCGAGATCTTGAAATGGAAATCGTTAAGGGTGCCTGAAATAGTGCCATCCTGATTTTCTCTCCATTTTACTGAATGCTCATTGTCGTTAATCGCTACAATCATGTAGAGCTTTCCCTGTTTCATGTCGTTTATATCTAGAGAACTCGGTTTTGGAATCCCTTTAAGTGAGCCATACTGTGGATGAGAATGAAAATCACCCAAGAGTTCAAGCTTATCAAATTTTGGAAGAACGCATTCAATTCGACTGTGTCTAAAATGGTTTGGTGATACACCGTTTCTCATCCGCTTCGCGCTCTGATAGGCAACGCTATACTCAACTATATACCTATCCTCGAGCTTGTAGCCAAGGAGAAGCCCCAAGCACTCTTTTTTATAAACCTCAATCGAACCTAGAACGAGCCCCATGAAAGCCGCCTCAGAAAGAAAAACCTTCATACTAAACTCCTATTTTGCTGTTTGGATGATAAACAGAGTTCTAGCTATGAAAAGTAGAACTAATGTTGTCTAAAGGAATTGTAAAGGGTTTTTAGAATTTATCAAGGAAAGAAACAGGTTGCATTCCTAATCATCTTTAATCATTACATTTTTACAAATAAACTGTACCCTTCATAGGATCAGATATCGCCAATGACGATGGTATAGGTAGTAGTTTAATCGGTTAGCAATTATCCACTCTTTATAGCTTACCTGCACCAGGTCGGGAATGATTTGCCGCCGTCTCTGGTAAGTGGACGCTGGTTCTCACCGTTCAAGTACATCATATAAATGTTTTTTGCCCCGCTCCTTGTCGAACTAAAGGCTATATAATGCCCATCTGGAGACCAGGACGGGTTTTCATTTCTTCTCCCGCCCCTTGTGAGTTTCTGAACATCCGAGCCATCAGGGTTTACTGTAAAGATATTCGCCTCACCGCCCTCCACCCTCACAAACGATATCCTATTGACACCAATATTAGGAGACCATGTAGGATCCGTGTTATAGCCGCCAGAGGTAATCCTTCTAGGATTGCCACCGCTAGAGCTCATTATATACACCTGTGGAGAGCCGGACCTATCGGAAACAAACGCTATCTGCCCACCATCTGGAGACCATGTAGGGGAAACATCTATCGCATGATGACTGGTTAGATTGACTGCTCCAGTTCCATCCGCATTTGCAACGAATATATCTCCATTTGCGCTATAAGCTATTCTCCTGCCATTAGGAGACCATTCTGGACTCTGCTCAAGCTTGAGACCGCGGGTAAGCCTCCTCTCTTCCACCCTTGGGGCAAGTGTAATGACATAAATATCCTGGCTCCATACCTTATCTGAATTGAATATAACCTTTGTTCCATCCGGAGAGCAATGAGGGGAGAGAATGTTTGAGCCATGCCTGGTAAGCTTTTTTGCATTATGCCCGTCATAATCCATTATATAAAGTTCTTTTTTCTTCCCGCTTCCTGAAACATACACTATCTTCGATGTGAAAAAGCCGTCTATTCCAGTAAGCTCTTTCATCACTGCGTTTGCAAACCTATGAGCCGCATCCCTAACCCTCCCCGGATCCGCCTCGTAAGAGCGCCCTAAAAGCTCTTTTTCCTGCACGACGTCAAATAGTCTTATGGCAATGTTTATTCTATCCCCTGATGATTGATACTCGCCCTTTATGAGCGCTTCTCCTCCCGCATTGAAATAAGCCTGAAAGTCTATATTAGTACTCCCAGTTCCGCCTACGCCGCTTCCATCATCAACATCAAAAAAGCCGGCGTTCAAGAGATCATTTCTTAAAACATTAATAAATTCGCGAGCCTTTCCGTCACTACCGCCTATGTTTGTCAGATCCGGGACAAAAACAGAGATCTTTTTTATGATAGGTCCCTGAATAGGGGGAATGATTATCCTAGCAAAGATGTCGTGTGAAAAAAAGACTAATATCGCTAAGCCTGCAATTAATATTTTATATCTCATAATTTTCCCGTTTTATTTTTTTCCGTATTATTATAAAGACAAAAAGGTGAATTACTAGGGTATTTTTTATAAATATGTCTTACACCCTGATCAAATAAATTACCCATCACGTATCAAATTGAATAACAACTGAGATGATTATATGATAGGAACATACATGATAGGCATGGAATTCGAACGGCCTCTATTTCCTCTCACGCTTTTATTTGATCACCAGATGAAAAACCATCCTACTCTTCAAGCTCGACATTCCAATAAGATACGTCAACGAAGCTCAGGAATGGCTCCCATTCCTTGTATCTCACAGCCCTTAAAGAGATGTTGGATAACGGGCTCCAAACAGGTTTTTTAGGTCTACCTATAAGCCTCATTCTAGCCGCTTCAGGCGTTCTTCCACCCTTTTTTCTATTGCAAACCATACAGCAACAGACAACGTTCTCCCACATACTCCTTCCACCAAGAGACCTAGGGATTACGTGGTCTATCGTAAGCTCAGAGCGTTGGTATTTCTTTCCGCAGTACTGGCACGAATCCTCGTCCCTTCTGAATATATTGATGCGATTAAACTTCGCCTCCTTTCTAGGCATATGGTCATACCTTAAGAGCACTATAACCCTAGGAATTCTAATCACCCTGCTAACCGTTTTAATCGCATCTTTATCCTTTATCGCTGAAATCTCCGCCCATGACTCGAAATCAAAGGTCTGATAGTTTCCGGCGACGGCTTTTGCAGCCCCGCAGTAGAGCATGACAAAAGCCCTCTTCACACTCGTTACTGTAATCGGGAAGAAATAACGATTAAGAACTAAAACAGGTGAAGTCAGCATATCACACAAAATTTACCCATTTTTAATCAACACTGCAAGCTGAGACTGAGTCAATCCCCTCTAACTCCACTTTAAAAGAGCGGAGAAGTGTTAAAGTCCCTCTTTGTTAAAGAGGGATTTAGGGAGATTTTTATCTGTCAATCATGCGGATTGTAAGCCAGAACGCATATCATTTTATGCTGGTTGAATTAATTTCCTCCTTTCTAAAAAGAGTATTCAAATAAACCACCCAAGCAGACACCAAGATTGAAAAGCCGCCCCTTTAAGTTAAATTTATTGCACCCAAATCTCAGGAGATAAAATATGGACAGCCTTTTTACAATCTTCGTCGTTCAAGTTATCATCTGGACTCTTCTATTCGTCTTAATTTGCTACATGACAAGAAAAAACGCCCATCTTAAAAAGGAGATTAAACTTCTAAAAGACGCCCGTAACTCCAGCAGCAATAGAGGTGTAGAGACTTTAGGAAGCCATTCGGAAAAAAAGGAGGCTAACTGAATGTATCCAGAGCTTTTAAGGATCGGCAATTTCACAATCTCATCATATGGCGTAATGGTAGCGCTGGCATTTCTTGTTGCGTACTGGCTTTCCTCTCTCGAGTTTAAAAGAAGGAGGCTTGACGAAAGGCTCCTCGGTAATTTTCTCATTGCCGCGATGGTGGGGGGAATAGTGGGGGCAAAGATTGTCTATCTACTGGAAAACGTTACTTTTAGCGAATTTATGAAAGAACCACTTAAATATATTCTAGCTCGAGGGGGTCTTACGTACCTTGGCGGACTTCTAGGCGCCGCGCTTCTTATGTGGTTCATCGCCTATAGAAGCAAGATGAGCTTCTGGACGCTGGGAGATGCCGTAGCCCCCGGGCTTGCCATTGCTTACACCATAGCGCGTGTAGGCTGTTTTCTCGTAGGGGACGACTATGGAGTTGCTTCAAACCTTCCATGGGCGATGGCTTTTCCAAAAGGGCTACCACCTACAGACGATAGGGTGCATCCCACACAAATATACGAAATCATCCTGATGGGGGCTCTATTTATTTACCTCTGGAGGATCAGGAAGAAAGAAGCGCCTACAGGATGGTTATTCTCTATCTTCCTTATACTTGCAGGTTTAGAAAGATTTATCGTCGAGTTCGTGAGAGCAACCACCCCGAGCCCTATTCCTCACTTATCCCTTGCTCAGCTTATGTCAATCGTTATGGTAATCATAGGAATAATAAAACTCATCCAGATTCATAGATTAAAGGTCAACTGACTCCGAATATTGGGTAGGGGCAGCTCCAACAAACTCTAAAACAAACGGATACTTTTCTCCTTCTTTAGGAGATTCTACTCCTATAAGCTCAACGATAAATTCCCAATTATCGCCATAATCAAAGAGAAACAGCATCTTCTTCCCTATTTTATCGAAAACCTTGTTTACTTTAGTTTTCTCCACGCCTTTAAACTCACTTTCTTCTCCAATATCAGCAAACAATTCATAACCCTCATCTGGATCAAGCCATCTATTTATGTTGTCATAAAATCCAAAACAATGGTCAAACCAAAAATCGAAGCTATACACTATGGCTTCTGCTAACCTATACAATGTCAATCCTTCAGGGATAGCCAAAACCCTATAAGGGGAGACCTTAGAGGCTTTAACCCTATCAGAAAACCTCTTTAGAATTACCTTAATCAAGTATATCTTTTCGCCATCCTTAGCCTTACGTGTTCTCATTCAGTTAACCCTAGTATTGAAAAAGTGTAAGCAAAATTTTCAAAAACTCCAACTCACTTGCTTTTCGACTGGTTAGATCGATAAATATTTGTCATGAAGAGGCATAGGTTCCATAAATCGTGTGTTAGATTAAAGAGCTTACCCCCACCGGTCAACCTAAACAGTTATTAACAAAGACCAGGACTGACCCAAATCGCTCGCCCCAGTAACGTATCTGGATAAAGACCAATCACAGCTTTCTTGGTAAGCTCCCTTGGTGATGGGTTTCGAGTACGCAACCAGCGTACTATGCTGCTTTCAATAGAATTGTAATTACCCCACTCGATTGAACGGCCAAAAAAAATCAACTCTACGCCCCTGAAACACAGGCTCATTTGGATTTGATCCAAATTTGGTTTTTCCTAAATCCCGCTGTTGATACCATCGAGGATTAAACGTTCGCTCATATTCCTTTCTGAAGAAGAACCAAACGTCGAAATCTTTTATCCCCTTTTTCCGCGGGTCAAAATAACGCCGCGCCAAAACTTTGCAAATGGCGTAATGGTTCGCCGCACCTTGACAAAGGGTTATCGCGAGAAGCGAATTAGAAAACTTGACGCAATAATGGTACGTTTTCAAAAACTTGAGAGCGAAATCCCTGAGAAGAGCAAGATCATCAAGTTCGATGTACACTAATGAGTATTCCTGTTCTTTCATAAACGACTACCTTATTGTCAAATTGGTGGTTTGCCTTGACACCATAAAAACTCTTTAGATGATTAAAGTTCTAGATATTTTAGTAAAACTCTTAAAGTCAAAATTGCTTTTAATAGCATGGTTACAATAATCTGATTTTTTATATAAACCATAAGTTATCAAAAAAACATTTTAATCTCAACATAGCCTAAACCTCAGGTATGCTAATTAAATTAATGAAAATCACCAAGCACGACCTTCTTCTATCCGTTATCTCAGGTGTTCTATTCCCCGTTGCATTTGTCATTCCATATGCAGGGATTCTTTCATGGGTTTTACTCATACCGTTCTTTTTAGCCATAGAAAACAAATCCCCCTGGAACGCCTTCAGGCTTGGGGTTTTAACAGGAACTATAGCCAATGCCATCGGAATGTACTGGCTAGTAGGAACGCTTTCAAGGTTTGGAGGGTTCCCTTACATAGTAAGCTTCATCTTCCAGCTCGCAATCAGCATTTACTCAGGGCTTCTATTCGCCATATTCGCATATATCGCAACAAAGCTGGGTCTCTTTAAAAGACAAGGATTACTATCAGCATTACTTATCGCTTCAGTTTGGACATCCGTTGAGTATCTATTCCCGTTTCTTTTCCCATACGGTATCACAAACTCCCAGTCTGATTATCTTCCTTTAATACAAATATTCGATTTATTCGGAATGTACTCACTCAGCTTCCTAATTATCTTTGTTAGCGTAACCCTGATGAGGGTATTGCAAAGATTATCAGGGCATAGTCCGGCTCCCACCTTAGAGATAATTGCATCTCTCGCCCTTCTCCTCATAGTGATTATATATGGCTACTGGAGAATAGACGTTGAGACAAAAAGAATAACGGAAGCCCCAAAGATTAAGGTCGGAATTGTGCAGGCGAACTTTGATATGACGGAGAAGATGCAGAAGAATGAAAAAACGCTTACTGAAAGACACAGGGTAATGTCCCATGTATTTAATTCGCCCGACCTGATCATATGGCCTGAGACAGCTATTCAGGCATGGTTTCCAGTCTCTCAAGATTTTCTTATAAACGATGGTGAGTTAGTTATCCCTGAAACTAAGGAATCTTATTTCTTAGTAGGCGGATTATCTTACAGGATTAACGTTGATGAACCAGACCCCGCCACACTACTTGACGAAAATATAGACAAATTCAACACGGCATTTCTTACGGACTCTAAAGGAAGAATCCTTGGAAGGTACAATAAGATTAAACTCCTTCTTTTCGGCGAGTATCTGCCTTTTACAAGCTATATCCCTATCTTAAAAAGCATGAGCCCCGCTTCAGGCGATTTTACTCCGGGAAGCGAGCTAGAGATACTTGAAATACCGGAAAAGGACATTAAAATTGCCCCCCTCATATGCTATGAAGACATCATCCCATCCTTCAGCAGAAAGTTCGTGCATAAGGGCGCAAACCTGCTTGTAAACATCACCAATGACGCATGGTTTGGAAAATCTTTTGAGCCTTACCAACACCTTTCTTTTTCCATACCGAGAACAGTCGAGACAAGACGCTTCCTTGCCAGGGCAACAAACACAGGGATAAGCGCAGTAATTGACTCGGTCGGCAGGGTAAAGGCAAAAACAGGAGTATTTGAACAGACAACTTTGGAGGAGGAAATCGCAATCATAGATGTAGAGAAAACGCTTTATACAAAGATAGGAGACATCTTCCCACTTGGGTGTTTGGCATTTTGGGTTGGGTTTGCATTGGTAACAAAATTAAGAGGGAAGAAAGAACTTAGCCGCTAATCAACACGAATTTACACTAATAAAAATGCATGATACATGATGAATCGTGCATCCTGCATCTTGCACCCATCTTACTCTCAGTGGCTAAGAAAAAAGTATTTCTCCCAATGCTTTAAGGAAAGCGTCGTTTTCTTCCGGTGTTCCTATGGTTACACGAAGGCAGTTCTCAAGCCTTCCAGGGGAGTTGAAGTTTCTTATCAACACCCCTTTTTCTACGAGCCCTTTAAATATACTATCCGCATCATCCACCCTGAAGAGTATAAAGTTTGCATCGCTCGGAAACGCCTCGACGGAATTATTCAGCTCCAGTGATTTAAATACCCTATCCCTCTCCCTTGCAATCAACTGGACGTTTTCGCCGATAAACACAACGTCGTCAAGGATTACCTCCGCTATACGCTGACTAAAAGAATTCACGTTATATGGAAGGCGCACCTTATTTATCTCCCTTATAATCTCATCTCTTCCAAATAGCATTCCCATTCTTATACCGGCAAACCCGACCTTCGACATGGACCTCAGCACCACAAGATTCTCGTATTTCTGAATAAGGTGAAGAAATGTCCTCTGAGCAAAATCACAATATGCCTCATCCAGCACAACGATGCCCTTTGAGTTTTCAATAATCTCAAAAATCTTGTTATCGGAGTATCTGTTCCCCGTAGGGTTATTTGGAGATGCTAGAAAAATTAAATCCGGGTTTTTCTTTTTTATCTCCTTTAACGTCTCACTTACATCAATATCAAACCTGTCATCAAGCTCAACCTCAACTAGCTCAAGTCCGAGCGCAGTCCCGGTAATCCTGTACATCGAAAAGGTAGGCACCGGATAAAGAACCCTCTTGGTCCCGCCTGAGAATGTTGCCATGAGCATTCCTATAAGCTCGTCTGAGCCGTTGCCAATAAGAATCCCATCCGAGGAAAACCCCATCATCCTCGATACCTTTTCTCTTATGCCGATTGCTTCAGGGTCCGGGTAACGATTAATCGGGACCTTTCTTATCTCATTCAGAACTCGTTCTAATACATCATCGGGAAGAAGAAAAGGGCTTTCATTGCCATCAAGCTTCACCGAACACTCATAATGAGGAACAGAGTACGGGGAAAGCTCCATGATCCCTTTTTTCACCCTTGATTTTAAAAGGGATAATACCTTAGCCTTCTCTTGAGTCGTTTCTCTTCCATACTTTAGCGTATCGGTCTTTTTAGAGACAGTCTTGTCTTTTTTCCCTTCAAGCTCTCTCTCTATCTCATTTATACACAAATTACATATCCTTGTCTTCTTCCCCTGAAAAACCATCCTTCCGCCCCCGTGGTCCCCTCCGCAGAAGGAGCAATTCCCCTTTGCCTCAAGTACATCGCCCATGCTGAACTCATCCAGAATCTCCTTTACAAGCTTAAGGCACTCAGGGCATATAGAGAACTCCCCTTTTTGAATGATTCCCCTCGCCTCTTCATATGTAATGTCACAAAATGAACATCTTATTCCCAAAGAAATATACTCCTGAGGGTCATTAATCAATATTGATTACAATTCATAAAACACCCTTTTAGAAAACACTACATATGCACCGGCTAAAGCTCCGAAACTCAACCTTCTAATCTTACCTTCACCGATAGGGCATGGGCTTCAAGCCCTTCGCTGTATGCAAGGTTTATAACCGAATCCCCAAGCTCCTTAAACCCGCCCTGTGAGACTGAGACCACGCTTGGCATTCTAAGGAATTCATAAACGCTTAGAGGCGAGGAGAACCTTGCCGCCCCGCTTGTCGGCAGGACGTGGCTTGGACCTGCTATGTAGTCGCCAAACGCCTCGGTTGAAAGGGGACCCAGAAAAATAGCCCCCGCATGCTTTATCCTAGGAAGAACGGCTTTCGGGTTTTGAACGCATAGCTCTAAATGCTCGGGGGCAACCGTGTTAGCCAGAGAGACGGCATTGTCAAGCGTATTCACGATGAAAATCCTTCCCTGATTACGAATAGCCTCTTTAGCGATCTTTCTTCTTTGAAGCTTTTTAAGTCTTTTCGTCACCTCTTCCCTTACCTTTTTCCCAAACTCAAGCGAATTTGTTACGAGCATCGGGACCGCCATCTCGTCATGCTCAGCCTGAGCCAGTAAATCAGACGCCAACCATGCGGGAGGAGCGCTACCGTCTGAAATTACTAAAATCTCACTCGGTCCTGCAATCATGTCAATATCCACAGCTCCAAACACCAGCTTCTTTGCGATAGCTACATAGATATTGCCGGGACCGACAATCTTATCCACCTTTGGGATTGACTCCGTTCCGAAGGCAAGAGCCGCCACTGCCTGAGCGCCGCCCACTTTATATACTGCGCTTACCCCAGCCATGTAAGCGGCAACAAGGACAACCGGGTTTATGTATCCATTCGGGCAGGGGGTGACTAAAAATACCTCCTCTACCCCTGCAACCTTTGCAGGAATCACAGTCATAAGCACTGTAGACGGATACGCCGCCTTCCCTCCCGGAACATAAACCCCAACCCTTTCAATCGGTCTAATTATCCAGCCAAGCTCATTGCCAAGAGAATCGGTAAATGTATGCTCCTGAGGGATTTTCTTCTCATGAAAGTCTTTTATTCTTTCAGCGGCGATTGCGAGACTTGATTTTATCTCTTCAGAGACCTGAGCCTCTGCGGTTTCAATCTCATTATTAGAGACCTTTACTGTTTTTGAGGTAAGCTCTGCCTTATCGAATTTCTTTGTGTATCTAAATAGAGCCTTATCACCGTCCTTTCTTACAGCTTCGACTATCTTTCTGACGTACGACTCGGCGCGCGGGTGAGAGAAAGACACCTCTCTAGAAAGCCCCCTAAGCCTTCTTTCAAAAACTCCTTTTCTCAGGTCAATTATCTTCAAGATAAAAAAGGATTATACATCAGAAAAAAGGAATCAGGCAATCTTACACTTAATGTCATCCTGAAGGAGCAAAGCGACTGAAGGATCTCTGGATTCCAGATATGTGTGCTTCCGCCTTGCCCTAAATCGCACGAGAATCCGCTTTTGTGAAGGTAATCGCAATGGCTTGAGACCCTTTTTTAATTCTCTTGACTTATTTTATGGAACTGCCTCAATTACAGCCATCATGCCGTTGTCCTCGTGCTCACCGATGTGGCAGTGGTAGACGAATTTACCCTCTATAACAGGGTTTCTGAAGTTGATTACAATCTTTACCTCTCCAGGGCCCTGTTGGTTAGGGTCTTGACCCATATATGGAACGTTAACGGTATCCTGATAGCCGACAAATGTCTGTTGCACCCCATTGATCTCGCATACCTGAAAATCCGTCTGGTGGATGTGAAAAACGTGCAACTCCTCGGATGTATTTTGTACAGTCCATTCTTCTATTGTTCCTATCTCTACCGTAGTGTCTACAACATCAGGATCAAACTCCTTCCCATTTATGAAAAAGGTATTACCGTCGGCCGACTCAGAAAATACAATGGTTCTTTTCTTATTCTGAGGTATAGGTTGCTCGCACAGATTCTCAAGCTGAGGAAAGTTCAAGGATGAAAGATCAATCGGTTCCTCTTCCCGTCCCTCTGATACCAGGGTTGCAAGAGTAGCCCCATCATATGTGTCCCCGACAGGACCCGTATTAAACGGCAGGTCTATAAACTCGTAAACCCCTTCGGGACCTCCCTGGACAAGCACGTCTACACGAGAGCTTACTGGAAGAAGAAGTGTCTCGCCAGAGGGTATAGGCACTAATTGATTATGTAAATTTCCATCTCTAGCAATTTCATACATTGTGTGTCCCTCAAGCTGTAATGGATAATAATGATCCGCTCCGATATTCGCTATCCGCCAGAGCTGGGTTTCGCCGGGGCGGATCTTAATGGTCGGATTCACCTGGCCGTTCAGGGTAATGTTAGTCGGGTCACTGGGATCAATGTCAGTTGGAACGCGGCCGTCGGAGTCTATTTGAATGTCTCTGAGATACATTATTAACTCTCGAACGCCCTCAAGCTGAGGAAAAGGATCAAGCTCCCCCTCGACAATCAACACGCCAGAGAGACCACTCATTATCTGATATTCAGTTAAACCAAATGCGTGGGAGTGATAATAGAACGTCCCTTCCGGATGGTCTTCCGGGATCGGAACCTCGTATTGGAAATCACCCGTAGGTGTTACCATGATAAAGATATCGTCTGAGGGGCTAAGCGGCGTAACATTCATTCCGTGATAGTGAAGGTTTGTCATCTGATCAATATCGTTCTTTAGCCTGATTTTTAATAGGTCCCCGGGGAAAACCCTTAGCGTAGGAGGCACAAAGGTATCATTAAAAACACTGGTTGTAACTCTTTTATCCCCTATCCTTATCTTTGAAAACTTCACCCTAAACATTGTGTCCAGGACGCCGTTTTTGCTAAAAATCTCCTTTGGGTTTCTGAATGTCTCCTTCGTCCCTCCTCCCCCGCCGTTGTTACAGGTTATGCTCATCAAACCGAGCATGAATACGACTAGAATTCCTAG
>JAKEHC010000180.1 GCA_022615255.1 Candidatus Dadabacteria bacterium
ATAGCGGTAAAAAGCCCATCCATGACAACCGGGTATTACGGTCTTCCAGAACAGACAGAAAGGGTTTTTAAAAATGGGTACTATTTTACCGAGGATTTAGGAAAAATAGACGATAAGGGTTATATATACATCGTGGGAAGAAAGAAATTTTTCATAAATGTTGCAGGGAATAAGGTCGATCCTCAAGAAATAGAGAACTTCCTCATGACGCATCCTAAGATTAAGGAAGCGGTGGTTCTTGGGTCAACGGATAGCTATGGAAATGAATCAGTAAAGGCTGTGATAGTGCCGAAAGAAGATATAGATACCAAGGAGATATACAACTACTGTAGGGATAAGCTGGCGGATTTTAAGCTGCCCCGTATTATTGAATTTAGAAAAGAAATTCCAAAAAGTCCTACTGGAAAGGTCTTAAGGGAATATTTAAAATAGCTACATAAATTGTAAAGAGGTTCTTAGACGAACATGAGCGAGGAGATTAAAGATAGAGTTAAAAAGGTATTAATTAAAAAATTACTCCATGAATTTACACAAGAGGGTTTAAATGATGATGCCTCACTTATTGAGCTAGGTGTCGGCGTTGATTCAGTAGCTACATTGGAGTTAGTAGTGGCGCTTGAGGAAGAATTTAAGATTAGCATTGATGAAGGCGAGATTAATCAAGAGCTTCTCGCAACTGTAAATAGTATTTCTGAGTATATATCAAAGCAGGTAGGGCTTAAGGCTGTTAATCAAGAGGGGGAATTGGCATAAGCTACCCATACAAATCAATCCATGCTCATTCTTCTATACCCTTTTCCTTAAGGTGCGCCTCTAGAGAATTGATGAACTCTTTTCTTACGCGCTCGCTTGCCTTGCGTATCGCTCCTAGAACCACCTTTTCATACACCTCGGAAGCGGTAGATTCTAGTTTCGTATCTCCAGTCGTACGGGCTAGCCTCAAGACTGCTATGGAATTATAAAATAAGGCTTTAAATAGTGCTTTTCTTGCATCGTTAATTTTGAATCCTTCGATTGCCTGCTGTGCCTCTAGAAGGGCATAAAACCCAACTCCGCAGAATAAGGTAAGAAGCCTCTTGACCTCCTCTTGAGACATACCCTCAATGACATAAACAAGGGGTGCCTCTATTATTGCCTCTAGTTCATTTTCCTTACTTCCAATGATACGTGCAAGTTGTCTCACCTTTTCATCGTCTGCTTTACCGAGCAAGTCCTTTAATGCGTTTTGAACGTATTCTAAAGCAAAGCTATCCCGGATTTCGTCTATAGAAAGCCCTTGGGATTTTAGTGCTTTTATTTGGGCAAGCTTGTCCAGAGTAGATTCTGGATAATAAAGCTTGGTCGTTCTCACTTTTCCATCTTTACTCTTCTTTCTTATCGGCTTTGGTATATAGCCAAGCTTTGTGTAGAACCTAATTGTTTTTGCCGGGTCCTCTCCTAGATTAATCCCCCTTTTCTTTGATTCTTTAATAATCTCCTCTATTGTCATTTCAGTCATACAAAGATATTACGCCTTACTTTTAGTGATTGTCAATCTTATTTATTTTTGTATAAAATAAGGCGATTGTGTATTTTCTTGGGAATTTAGTGGAGTATTTTCCTATAATCAGGAACTTCAAAAGAATCAGGCTCATGGGTCAACGGGTCAATCAGGTCAGGGTATATATCTGAACTTTTTGACCCATGACCCATTCTCCTTGGGAAAGATTAGAATCTTTTAACCTAAATAAACTGAAGCAATGCGTCACCAAGGTTTGACTAAAGTACGGGGTCGAGATCGAAAGACTCTTCCATTGAAACCTATGCTAAAGAATTCAGACTTCGTAATTAACAACCCTTCTTTCTAATCTTATCTTATTTACGAATTCGGCTATCTTAACGTGGTCTGGATGCTTTTGGTAAGCCTCAAGGTCATCAATGCTATCAAACTCCGAGTATAAAACGACGTCGGAGCAGGCATCTCCACCCTTGATATTAATGCCAACTTCAATACGCTTAATCTCTTTAATCTTATCTTTTAGAGATTCAAGATGATTCTTTAATTTCTTTGCGTTCTCATCTTTGCTTTCACCGTCTGCATAGTCTTTAAGCCGCCACATAACGATGTGTTTAATCATTTTCCCGTCTCCTGCTTATATTTTTCATTAGCTTAATAGATTATTCATGGCTTTTCATCTCTTTTTAGATTCCCTCATTCGCTACAAAAAGTTAAAATAGAACCATGTCAATTTATTTTTCTTCTGTGATCGACTTTTTCAAGGCATGCGCGTTCCCCACGTGTAGGAAATGTCGGGCGGGAATTTCATGTTGAAGCAGAGCTGCACATATTAGCACTCCTAATATAAGTACTGCTTCTATCCACACCTTGCGCATAAATCTTCGAGCTATCCGAATTCTATCCAGCTTGCGCTGCATGAAACTGAGATATGGGGTAACTAGTAACCTATAAATAACAGCCTGTTTGGTTAAAGTATGCTCGGCACAGTGTTGTAGTAACGGGATACTGATGTAGCGATTTGAAGCGCCAAACAGTATAAGTGCAAGCAAAAATAGTAACTTGGTGATCAGTGTCTGACCGTAAGGCGTATGCCAAAGGGCATGAAAACTACCCACCTCAAACCAGGCATTATACACACCGGTAAAAAACACTCCAGCTAACGCCACTCCAGCAAGGGTAGAAAAGCGACGAGCGATCTTAGCAACCAATCTCAATCTATGATTGGCATGCCTGATTACTACCGGGAGCACAATGGTAGAAAGCACGATCAGACCACCACCCCAGAGTGAAGCCGATATAAGGTGAAACCAGTCCATTAGCTCGGGGAGGGTCAAATCTCCTGCGTCTGCTGCGTGACTGGTCGCGCTACGAGTGAAGGCAATGACAGCTCCTACACATAGCATGAAAGCAGAAATGGCACGGGAATCGAGTCGTTGCCTGCCTATTAGCCAACCGATACATAACACTATTATCGCTACGGTCCTCACCAGCCAAATCTGCCCATAATGGGTTTTGAACAGAACCTTAGGCAAAATTGGAAGGATCGCGGGAATGGAAAGACTACTCATCTCCGCTGAGCGTGTAGCTAGCAATACATTGCTGCTTAAGGTAAGTGACACTATGCAGACAGCGAGCAACTTCCATAGCTTGTTTAGAAGTGCATCAGAATCCAAAGCACCCATGCTCTTTATATCAGGAGGCAGCACCCATAGGCGGCAGCCCAGGGCACCTATACATGTCGTCAGGGCTAGTAGGTCAAATACAGTTGGAATGATATGGATGAGCTTGTCCCACATAGTCAGAATCTCCCTATTTGATGGTGAAGGTGTAATCTCCCTCAGTCCGATGTCCGTCCCGAGCAACGGCACTCCAGATAACGCGATAGGTGCCGGAAGAAAGTTGAGGGGTACTTACCTCAAGGAGTCTTGCATCGTATGGGTCTACGTGCGCATCCCTATTGTCTACCTGCTTGCCACTCTCATTCTCGACACGAAGAGTGCTAAAAGCGGGCTCTAAAGCGCCATCAAACCAGATGCGAACAAGGGTTGGAGAAGAAGTGACTATAGCTCCTACCTCCGGCTCGGCATGTTCGGGGAAGACATGGCAAGAGGCTACCTCTTGCCATGCTCCAACGAATATAAAGCCACACAGTGTGATGATCCTCATCGCTCGCATTATATTCTTAACTCTCCTTAACGGAAGATCGGTCTTCCGAAGCTATTTGGGAACAGATCGTCAATAAAGAAATGCACAATAGCAAGGGCTCCAATGTTTTCACCTGACCGATCGTTGATTGGGATTTGGACCTCAGCCCCAAGTTGGATGTACTTACCGAACCAGATAATGCCTGGGTTGACAAAGCCTGTGGTATCGCCGCCACAGCCACGATCTAAGCAAGTTTCAAAAGGAAATTCTACAAGAACGATCATCCG
>JAKEHC010000035.1 GCA_022615255.1 Candidatus Dadabacteria bacterium
ATATATGAAGCTAACGCATATATCTTTTGCTGAAGAAAAACTTCTGAAAGGTAATGGCGTTAACATGCAGTTTATTTTATAGGGAACTTGTGGATTAAGTCTGTTCAAGGGAATTCAAAACCTATCACCCACAAAGGATAATCTGGAGCAAGATATTTATATCGTTTTGCTAACGAAGAGTAAAAGGGTTTATTCTCCGGTTTGCGAGACTCTGGTGCAATGAATATTCCGAGTCTCATATATCCGGTTCTAAAAACCCTTGACATATAGAATGCATTAACAGCTCTTCTGATGTCTGAGAGCTCAATTTCTATGAATATCCAGCGTTCATCTTTCTTATACCCTAAGTCAGCTTGGTAATCAGATTCTGGATACCGTGGATGGTCAAACCAGTTTCTATTAGTAAAAGCAACAAGCAGGGGTTTTTGTAGTGCCGTTACATATTTCCCTTGGGTAATTGGAACAGAGAGAATTAAATCTTCAAAATAGTCAGGTGTAAGATCGAATTCTTTTAACATCCGAAGTACATATTGTTTCGAGTGGATTTCACCTTCCGGATGTCCAAAAAATTTACCAAAAGCACCATCTGCTTGTTTATCGAGGAGTTTCATTTCACACTATCTGTCTCCTGATTTCTTAATAAAGTCTAAGCAAGCTGTTATGTTACCAGCTGACTATTTAGTAATATAAGTAATATCCCAGTTTTTTAAGTTTTTGTGCCCTAACAATGCTTGAATATATCTCAGACCCGTGCTCCCTTCAAGTATAATCGTTTAAAGCTAGTGAGATATATGGAATTAACTCTTTATTTCGCTTGTAGCGCCAGAAGAAACGAGTCGGCGGCTTTGAGTGCGAGGTCCCATGAGTAAAAAGGGAATAGCCCTAGGATAATGGTACCTATTGTCAGAATGATAAGTGCAACGGCTGAGGTTGGCTTAAAGGATGGAAACTCGACCTTTTCTTCCCTCATATAGGCGTATACAAGTACCCTTAGATAATAATAAGCGGAGAGAACGCTGTTTAGTATCGCTATCACAACAAGCCAGTAGAATTCGGCTCTTACGCCTGAAAGAAATACTCTGTATTTTGCAAAAAAACCGATTGTAGGCGGAACACCGGCTAGGGAGAACATGAATATTCCCAAGGCTAATGCCGCAAGTGGTTTTTTTTCCCAAAGTCCTGATATATCATCGAACGTTTCACATTCTTTCCCATTCGCTGAAAGGTAAGTTAATACACCAAATGCTCCTAGATTCATAAAGGTATATGCAAAGAGATAATAAAGCACACTGCTTAAGCCAAGCTTTGTTTCTACATATGCGGCTACAATCCCCACGAGGGCGTATCCAGCATGGGCAATGCTTGAATAAGCCAGCATTCTTTTAATACTCTTCTGAGTTAAGGCGGCAAGGTTTCCTATTGTCATTGTAAACACTGAAACGATCCAGAGAACCTGGGTCCAGCTTGTATCGATCAGGGAGAATCCTTCAAAGAGAACCCTTAAAAGAATTGCAAAAGCCGCCGCTTTAACACCCACAGACATAAACCCTGTAACCGCGATAGGCGCCCCTTCGTAGACATCCGGTATCCACTGATGAAGAGGGAAGGCTCCTATTTTAAATATGAACCCTACGAGTATCAGGGCTGTTCCGGCGAGGAATAGAGGGTTTGTTATGTCGAATCTCTTTGCAATCTGATCAAGGAATATCGTTCCTGACGCTCCATAGATTAACGCTATTCCATAAAGAAGTATTGCCGAGGCAAATCCGCCTAAAACGAGGTATTTTATTCCAGCCTCAGACGAACGTTTTGATCTTCTATTAAAGCCTGAAAGGATATAAACAGAGATTGACATGATTTCAAATCCTAGAAAAAGGGACATGAATTCATTTGCTGAGCTTAGAATCATCATACCGGAGGTGGAGAAGAGTATCAGGGCGTAATATTCATTGGCTTTTAAATTCATGCTCGCCACATAATCTTTTGATAACACAATGGCAAGAAAAGAGCCAATCAGAAAAATAAGGTTAAAGTATGCGCAAAATTCATCTAAAGAGAGTGCGCCTGCAAACGCACTGGCTGTCTGATGAAATCTTTCAAGATTAAGCGCGAAACCGACTGCGAGCCCTAGAAGCGCAATCCAGAAGATCTCACCCTTTGCCTTACCTTTTACCAAGGGGTCAATGATCATCACTACTATGCCAGTAAGTATTAACGCAAGCTCAGGGCCGATAAGGAGTGTGCTTCTTAACGCCTCAATTGAATCCATATAATCTCCATGAATCTACAGGAAACTTGGCTGACAATTCGAGTAGTCTAGTATTGGCAAGGGTAGGGGGGTTGTCAAATTTATTCACAAGGTCCTTATTACCATTGCTTATTTCGGTCTGAATATAACTATACCAGGCTTATTCGATATATAGCTCATAAAATCCTCATCTATCACTTTCCTGTGTTGATCTAATGAAGAAGCGTGTCTTAAATATACCTTATCTGTGTGTTTGATGAGTATTCCCACATGCGAAACATCGAGCCCATCGAGGTTGGAATATATGCCGATATAATCCCCGGATCTGAGTTTTAACAGTATTTCATCATCAAGGGCATGTGAAGGAATGAAATGAACCTTTCTTTCCTTGGGGGGAATCCCAGGGAGAAAATAGGCGCCGTCCATTTTCTCATTTAGTGTTTTAAGAGCTGTTTTGGTCTTGTCTCCACCGATTTTTTCGGTGATATCGTCAACGTGACTTGAGTTAAAGTACTCCCAATCTGTAAAGAAGTGATTCCTATTTAGAAAGCTAACACTTCCGGACCGGTATCTTACAGTCCTTAGATTCTCCCTAAATTCGTGGAAAGAGTTTGAAAGACGCATAGCCTCTACATAATCAACGTAAGTAAAACAGTCAACTCCCTCTAGGTCTATGACAAATACCTCGGGTGTGCTTATGTCTCCTATCAATGTTGATTCTTGGTAATGCACGTTTAAAAACTTTTCTGAAAGAAAATCTATTCTTTTGCTCACATCCTTAAGCTGGGATGATTCATTAATGATTTGGTTCAGTCGGCTCTCATTCCATTTGCCCAGAGTAATCAACTCTTCGGTATTTACAATTGGATTAGTTTGGTTTGAACCAGAAGCAAATGAAACAGCCTCAATAAATATTCCAATAAGTAATATGCGCAATATTGACTTTATGAATCTTTTTGCACAGATTATTATAATATCCATTAAAAACCCTGCAGGCTTCCTGTCATTCAATCTGTCCATAATACACTTTTGTATTGTAATCAAATTTTACCTTTCCATCAGCCTCAAATTCAAGAAAGATTCTCCGAAGCTCACTCATCATCGGTTCATAATTAGGATTGTCTTTCATCGGCGCATAGGACGATGAGAGAACCCTCCCTTTTAAACCCCTCAAATCAAAAACCTGAAGGTTTTGGTATATCTTAACCCTATAGGAATTATGCCCGAAAAAATCGGCAAGAACCCTGTTTTCGGGGATTTGTTGTTTGACCTTCTTGTAATCAGTTCCAAACTTATAAAGTAATTCATCGTATGCCCTTAAAAAAGCAGTGGAATCTACTCTTCTGTCGTTCCAGATTAATATAACCCAGCCCTTAGGCTTTAATATTCGCAAGAATTCCTTTCTGGATTTATTCATATCAAACCAATGGAAAGCCTGTCCGGCAGTTATGAAATCCACGCTTTGACTTTCGAGATTCGTTGATTCGGCGCTGCCGTCTAAACTCTTAAAGCCAGGATATTCTTTTAGGAGTTTTTGAGCGACTTTTCTCATCTCCTTATTTGGCTCAACACCAAAGACGATATTTTCGTTTTTTAGGAATAATCTGGATAGAATTCCAGTGCCTGAACCAATATCTGCGATAACTGAAGATGATAGAAGACCACACTCCGCTCTTAATAACCTTATAATCGCTGATGGGTAATTAGGGCGGTATTTATCATAATACCGTGCCCTTTTAGAAAACCTTTTAGTTGGATCACTATGCATATTTTGTGTTCTCAATATGTGTTTATAATCATTTAAAGGTGAATCATTTGTAGATTTATGCAGTGATTATCTAATTTTACCTAAACCCGCATTTCTTGACACTTTGTAAGCAAGTAAGTTACTATTCAGAAATCATAACGACATGCCTTTTACCGCACAAACTATTTATGACCCGCGGACATCAACTTCGTGAAATTCTTAAAAAGCCTGGGTTGTTTGTTCTGCCCGGTGTTTATGATTGTATCAGCGCAAGGCTTACTGAGCGGCTCGGTTACGAGGTTGTATTCACAAGCGGGTTCGGCATATCTGCCTCGACACTCGGGCGTCCGGATTTTGGGTTTCTAACAGCTACAGAGATGCTTTGGAGTGTTGGGCGCATCGCACAATCTGTAAACATTCCACTCGTAGCTGATATCGATACAGGTTACGGCAATCCTCTAAACGTCATGAGAACCGTTTCGGATGCTGTGACATTAGGCGTTGGAGGCATAATACTCGAAGATCAGGAGTGGCCTAAGAAATGCGGTCATTTCGAGGGCAAGCACGTGATTTCCAAGGAGGAGCAGGTAGAGAAGATCCGCGCCGCAGTTGATGTTAGATCGGACAGCGGTTTGGTCATTATTGCCCGTACTGATTGTCGAAGAGAGCTTGGGCTCGGTGAAGCGGTTCGGAGGAGCCAAGCCTATTTAGAAGCCGGCGCAGATATAATTTTTATTGAGGCTCCAGAGTCTATTAGCGAACTTAGAGAAATCGCGGATGCATTTCCGGGCGTTCCACTATTCGCTAATATGGTTGAGGGCGGAAGAACTCCCATACTGAGTGCGGAAGAGCTTCAGAAAATGGGGTTCAAGATAGCGGTTTTTCCGTTATCGGGTTTATTTGCTGCTACAAAGGCAATCGAAGCCTGTCTCAGTTACCTGAAAGAGCACGGCACGACAGTAGGTTTTGCGGATACATTTTCCTTTCAAGAATTTGAGATGCTGATTGAAGTGCCCAAATATCACGAGCTTGAGG
>JAKEHC010000181.1 GCA_022615255.1 Candidatus Dadabacteria bacterium
AGAGGAGTGATTATACAAGGACTCCTCTAATTATGCAAGTAAGCTATGAGTCCATATAATCTCCACATTCAAGAGAAAATCTAATTCGCAGGATTCTTTGATTTTTCAGGACATGTACGTTATACTCACCAAAAATCAGAAGCATTGCATAATGCTTCTTTCGTTTCCCCAAAGATATAGGTTAGCCACCACGTCATGAATTACGCACCGAACCAAGAGCACTCTGCATCTATCTATGCTAAGGTGAACGAAGGGGAGATCCTTAACCTTTCAATTGACGGACGTCTTGATTCATACACAACCGGTAAGATATGGAAGGAAGCGGTTCTGGCACTCGAGCATTCCTCACCTAAGAATATCATAATAGATGCTTCAGCTATTAACTATTGTGACGGTACAGGGATCGCCCTATTTGTCAGACTCCGTGAACTCCAAGAAAAAACTGGAGGAAACTTTGAGGTACGAGGTCTAGCAGATGATTTTCAACAGCTTCTCGACTTATTCCCTCCTAAAGAATTCCAAGAACCGCAGTTAGAAAAGCCTAAAGAAACCACCTTCCCAGAAGAGGTCGGTAGTGTCACATTAGAAATCTGGCAAGATATTCGCGCCAACATCTCCTTCATAGGAGAGTCGGTAGTTGCTCTTTTCTACGCTCTTATCAATCCATGGCAGGTAAGGTGGAAAGATGTATTTTTAGTCGCAGAAAAGGTAGGTGTAAATGCCTTCTCAATTGTTGCAGTAATAAATTTCATTATCGGGCTTGTCCTGGCTTATCAATCTGCAATACCTGCAAAAAGGTACGGAGGTACGATCTTTGTCGCAGACCTTCTTGTTCTCTCTATTTTCAGAGAGCTTGGTCCACTCATGACAGCGATCATGGTTAATGGCAGGACTAGTTCAGCATTTGCCGCCGAACTGGGTACCATGAAGGTAAACGAGGAGATTGACGCTCTTACCACAATGGGGCTCGATCCCGTCCGGTTTCTGGTTACGCCAAAAGTTATTGCGGCTATTTTTATGATACCGATTCTTACGGTTTTCGGCGACCTTTTTGGACTTATTGGAGGTGGGGTCGTTATGCTATCGCTAGGCTTTCCAGTCGTTACGTATGTAAACGAAATGATCAAGGCAGCAACTTATATTGATTTTCTCGGTGGTGTTTTTAAATCCATCTTTTTTGCCATTATCATAGCAGGGGTAGGATGTTTTGAAGGGCTTCGAACCAAAACCGGTGCGGCGGCAGTCGGAGAGTCCACAACCAGTGCAGTTGTAAGAGGCATCGTATTGATTATATTAGTTGACGGTATTTTTGGTGTTATATACTACTACATAGGGATTTGAGGCCCGGATGAGCACAAGCCAGGAACCAATCATTTCAGTTACAAAATTCACAGCAGCCTATGGAGAGAATGTTATAATTGACAATATCTCTTTCGAGGTCAATCGAGGGGAAATTTTTGTAATCCTGGGTGGCTCTGGATGTGGTAAAAGCACAGTGCTAAAGCACATAATCGGTCTCTACGAACCAGCTTCAGGTAAAATCCTAATTGATGGAGAGGATATTGCAAAGGCAGAAGGAAAAGACCGCATCAATATTCTAAAAAAGATTGGGGTTGCATACCAAAGTGGAGCTCTTTTTGGCTCAATGACAGTTCTCGAGAACATTAAACTTGCCCTGGAGGAATATACAGATCTTCCTCCAGAAGCAATGAACCTTATCTCTCTTATGAAACTCAAGCTAGTTGGTCTTCTGGGTTCCGAGAATAAAATGCCGTCTGAGCTAAGCGGGGGGATGAAAAAGCGTGCCGCCCTCGCACGTGCTATGGCTCTTGACCCCCATATTCTTTTTCTTGATGAGCCTTCTGCAGGACTTGACCCAATTACCTCAGCAGAGCTTGACCAGTTAATCTTAAGACTTCGTGAAAGTCTCAAGATAACTATATTAGTTGTAACCCATGAACTGCCGAGTATCTATACCATAGCAGATCGCGTAATTATGCTTGATAAAAAAACAAAGGGAATAATTGCATCTGGTAGACCCCAGGACCTGCGTGATCACTCACCTGACCCCTTGGTTCGTCAATTTTTTAATAGGGAAGCCGAATTGAACGCAACTAACAAAGGAGTTGTTGAATGATAAGGAGATACAAACTATGAGCAGTAAAGCCAGATATTATAAGATTGGAGTATTTGTTATCGTTGGATCAATCCTTGCAGTCATTGCTGTTATAGTTTTTGGCGCTGGTAAGTTTTTCCGTGAGACGATTCTCATAGAAACCTATTTTGACCAGTCAGTTCAAGGATTAGACGTAGGTGCTCCTTTAAAGTTTCAGGGAGTCCAGGTTGGTAATGTAAAGGAAATTGCGTTCGCATTCAATGAGTATAGGACCACTCACACTTATGTAGTAGTTAGGTGTGAAATTTTTCAAAAGCGAGTGGGGGCACGGAAAAGTCTTGGTAGAATACCAACCGAAGAGGACCGTATATCACGTATCAAAGGATTGATCGAGGAAGGGCTTAGGCTTCAGCTGGACTCCGGGGGAATCACCGGCGTCGCTTTTCTTAATATGGTCTATCTAGACCCTGAGCGATTTCCACCTCTCAAAATAGACTGGGAACCCGATTCTCTCTATATCCCATCCGCTCCAGGCACTATCACACAGATTACCCAGGCTATTGAAAATCTAACCGAAACATTCGAAACCATTGACATAAAAGCTATGACAGATAAGGTTGATCAGATTCTGGTAAACGTTAACAAGGTAATAGAAGATGCTCAGATTCCACTTATCGCTCAGGATGCTCGTGAGCTTTTAGTTGCACTCGGAAAAAACTCTGAAAGATTAGATTCAATTCTTAGAAGTAAAGAAGTAGAACAAACCCTCAGTAATTTATCCCAGACCTTAGAAAACGTTAACACCGCATCGCAGAAGTTTAACAGATTTACTTCCACTGAGCGGCAAAATCTAGAGCAAATTTTTGAGGAATTAAAGATTACGTCAGAAAACCTGAGGGAACTTACAGATACCGCCAAGAGATACCCATCCTGGTTTCTCTTTGGTAATCCTCCAACGCCTTTGGATGAGGTAAAGAAATGAACAAACAAAATGCCTCGATGCTATTGTATTCTTTGGTGATGTTATCTCTTATCTTAACTGGGTGCGCTACACTCGAAAAGAACTATCCTGAGAGAAACTACTACATTCTTAATGTTTCCAGCCACAATCAAAACACATCACCCATTTCAGAAGGTATCTTGGAAGTCCGTAGGTTTGAAATTTCGCCTAGTTTTAACACCAGAGAGTTTGTCTATAGAAAAGGTGATCTCAGCTACGAATCGGACTTTTATAATCAATTTTTTAGACCCCCTTCATCACTTATTACAGAAGAAGTGCGTAAGTGGGTTTCTGAATCAGGTCCGTTTAGGTACGTTGTGGACCCAAGCAATAATGTAGAGCCTAACTATATTCTTGAAGGTAATATTAACGAGTTGTATGGCGATTTTAGAACACCCGACACACCCAAATCTGTCATGGCAGTTCAGTTCTTTTTACTTGAAGGAGGCTATACTAATCCTAGAATTGTATTTCAGAGTAACTACCGTAGAGAAGTCGTTCTCGGCTCTAATTCCCCTGATGATTTAGTCAAAGGCTGGAACGATGCACTTGAACAAATCTTGACATCCCTCGAATCAGACCTCAGAAATGCAGATTTGAAGGCGTCTAAGTAAGCCTAGTTACATGGTAATAGATGTCAAAACCTATTAATCAGCTAGCAAAAAGATATATCTAACGCGGATGATGGATTAAAGACCCTACGGTCTCGCTTTACTTCTTGGAACCAAATTACAGAATTGAGTTAAACCTTAAATACTAGCAACACAACTTAAAACTACTGATCCAATGTTCAGTTTACATATAGTGTTTCAACTTTTATAATTATCCCTCTATTAATATGGTCAGGATTAAAATCTGTGGAATCACTAATCTAGAGGATGCCCTGTTGTCGGTGGACTTAGGCGCAAATGCACTTGGGTTTGTGTTTTATAAGGAAAGCAAAAGGTATGTTGAGCCTGATAATGCCCTAAACATAATTTCAAAACTACCCCCATTTACCACAACAGTTGGAGTTTTCGCAAACCAAGATTTGGATGAAATTATAAATATAAGGGATAAGGCAGGATTTGATGTCTTCCAACTCCACGGAGATGAAACACCGAATTTTTGTAAAAAGCTTGGGAGAAATGTAATAAAGGCAATTAGAGTTAAGGATAATATAACCCTAGAAGAAATCGAGTCTTACCCAGTCCGTGCTATCCTTTTTGATACCTATTCTACAAAGAACTACGGGGGAACAGGGGAGAGTTTTAAGTGGGAGATTCTAAAAGACTTTGATTTATCTAAAAAAGTAATACTTTCTGGTGGGCTTACTCCAGAAAACGTGTCTCTTGCAATACGAATCGTAAACCCTTATGCAGTGGATGTAAGCACAGGGGTTGAAGATTATCCCGGAAAGAAGGACCCAAAGAAGCTAAAAAGATTCATTGAGGCTGTAAGAAATGAAAACTAGATTAAAACTTCCCGACGAACTTGGGCATTTTGGGGTCTACGGCGGCAGATACGTTTCAGAAACCCTTATGCCCGCGCTCCTTGATCTAGAAAGGGCTTATTCAGAGATAAAAGTTGACGCTAAATTTAAAGAAGAGGTGAATTACTATCTCAGAGAGTACGCCGGTCGCCCTACCCCGCTTTATTTTGCAGAAAGAATGACAAAAGAACTGGGAGGAGCAAAGATTTATCTAAAACGTGAGGATCTGGCTCATACTGGCGCGCACAAGATCAATAACACTATAGGTCAAGCACTTCTTGCATCGCGTATGGGGAAAAGGAGGATCATCGCAGAAACGGGAGCAGGACAGCACGGGGTAGCTACAGCCACCGTTGCGGCACTGCTTAAAATGGAGTGTGAGATATTCATGGGGCTCGAGGACACAAGGAGACAGGCTCTAAACGTTGTGCGTATGAAATTGCTTGGAGCCAAGGTGAGAGAGGTATCCTCGGGAACCCAGACCCTAAAGGACGCGATGAACGAGGCTATGAGGGACTGGATAACCAATGTGAGAACGACATTTTACATCATCGGAAGCGTTGCCGGGCCACATCCTTATCCTACGATGGTTAGGGATTTTCAGGCAGTCATCGGAGAAGAAGCGAAGCGACAGATTATTGAGAAAGAGGGAAGGCTCCCGGATCTTCTTATCGCCTGTGTTGGCGGCGGTTCGAACGCAATGGGACTTTTCTATCCATTCCTAAAAGATGAAAAGATAAGAATGATAGGAGTTGAAGCTGGTGGATCAGGGCTTGAAACGGGCGAACATGCGGCAAGTATTTCTGTAGGAAAACCAGGGGTTTTACACGGGAGTAAAACATATTTACTTCAAAACGAAGATGGTCAAGTAAAAGGAACTCATTCAATAGCTCCAGGGCTTGATTACCCAGGGGTGGGTCCTGAACATTCCTATTTAAAGGATTCAGGGCGCGTTTTATATACCACTGTAACTGATAAGGAAGCCTTAAGCGGGTTTAAATTCCTTTCCCAAAAAGAGGGTATAATACCTGCGCTAGAGTCAGCGCATGCTATATCGTACGCAACTCATATGGCTACAACTATCCCTAAAGACTCAATAATTATAATTTGCCTTTCCGGAAGGGGTGATAAAGACATTCAGGTTGTAGCTAATGCCCTTGGAATGCAGATATAGGCTTGAGGTTTTAACCCTTTAAGATAGAATTATGGTCGATATTTCCCATACAATTTTTACCCAAGCCTAAATATATGACTAGGATTCATGACAAGTTTAAAGAACTTAAAGAGAGAGGAAAGGCGGCATTAGTTACCTATATCACTGCGGGCGACCCATCCTTAGAAACAACTACCAAAATAGTCTTTGAGCTTGAACAAAGCGGTGCCGATATAATAGAGCTTGGTGTTCCGTTCTCTGACCCTATGGCTGACGGGCCTACAATCCAGCTTTCCTCGGAAAGGGCGCTTAAGAACGGTATGACACTGAGAGGGGTGCTTGATATTCTCCGTAAAATTAGAAAAAAGTCCGAGATTCCTGTCATAATCTTTGGTTATTACAACCCTTTTTTTTCATACGGTCTCAAGAAATTCGCTGAGGACGCACGTGATGCTGGTGCAGATGGGGTTCTAGTCGTTGACCTTCCTCCTGAGGAAGCGGAGGAATTTAAGATCCACACAGATAAAGTAGGGCTTGACCTCGTGTTTCTTCTAGCCCCAACAAGCACATCAGAAAGAATAAGGCTTGTCTCAGAACGCGCAAAGGGCTTTATATATCTTGTTTCTGTAACAGGTGTTACAGGCGAAAGACCAGCCATGGATTATTCACTAGAGCACATAGTTAGGGAAATCAAGAATCATACTAGGCTTCCAGTTGGAATAGGGTTCGGTGTATCAACTCAGGATCAAGCGCAAATGATAGCTAATTTCGCGGATGCGGTGATAGTGGGAAGTGCCCTTATTAGAATAATCGAAAAATACGGTCATAAAGGAAAAGAACTCTTCAAGGAGATCTCAGGATTTATAAATGGATTGAGTCAGGCGTGCTACCATGATTCGTAATTAGTGGTTCGTGATCCGATACAAGATTCACGATTCCCTAGTCATGAACCACGAATCAAGAACCACGAAAATGCAGAAGGAACTAAGCAGGTATTTGTTTATCGGAGACTTCGACTCGCTTCTTCTCGGGCTCTTTTCAAAAAGGGGAGAGGTAATCTGGGTAAGCTCACTTGAGGAAGCGTTAAATCAAACTGGCAGCTTTACTGTTATAATGATTGAAAGAGGGAATTTTTCAAGTACCGCGTCGAAAGAGCTTTCTACACATTACCCACAAACCCCGATCATTGTAAGCAATGGTGAAAAACCAGAAGAGCCTCCTCCTTATGTAAGGTTCGTTCCTTTTCATAAAATTCTCATAGAGGAGATCGCTCGTGAAGAAAGAATTGCTAGGATAGAACTACGAGTTGAAGAGCTCAGGCGTATTCATAGTGAAGCGAAAAAGATGCTTATTCTTCTCCATGACAACCCTGACCCTGATTCAATTGCCAGCGCTCTAGCACTCAGAACACTGCTTAAAAGAAATCGTCAAACAGCTATGATCGGGCATCTTGGTGAAAAGATATCCCGTCCTGAGAATATTGCCATGATAGACCTCCTTGAGATTGACCTGGAAAAACTCGTCCCCGGAGATATAAAAGAATTCGATTCAATTGCATTGGTTGACGTCCAGCCGCCCTATTTCGGAGATCTGCTTCCAGAAGTTGATACGGTAATTGACCATCATCCATATTTCGGTTCGTACAAAGCCAGATTTTCAGAGATAAAAACCCAGGAAGGAGCTACCTCAACTATTCTTACTGATTTTCTTCGCGCGGCACAAGTCGAAATATCAGAAAGGCTTGCTACCGCCCTTTTATACGGTATAAAGACAGACACTATCTCACTTAATCGTGATGCAAACCCGGATGATATAGAGGCATTCACCTTTCTTTATCCGAGTGCAAACCTAGGTTTGTTAAGAAAAATTGAACGAGCAGAGGCACCGCCGTCTGAAATAAGATTATTCGGGCAGGCTCTTGCTAACCACTGGGTGTCAGATGGGATTTTTTTCGGCAATCTGGGACGTGTAAAAAGGGAATATCTAATACCAAAGATGGCTGATTTCGGGATTCAAGTAAAGGGTATTGAGTGGTCTGTTGCCCTGGGAGTAGTAGGAAACTCCCATCTGGTTATTTCTGTAAGAAATGTCGGATATGTAAAGAGCGCCGGGCGACTTGTAAGAAACCTATTTAGAGGACTCGGAAGCGCAGGTGGACATAGATCATCCGCAAAAGCCGTAATTCCCTTGAGAAAAATAAGGAAAGCTCTTGGGAAAGCCTCTCAAGATAATATAAAAAGATGGGTTACCGAACTTTTCATTAAAGGGGTTTCAGAAAAGGCAGGAGAAGAGAGTTAGTGAATCGTGAATCGTAATTCGTGGTTCGTGATACGTGTGATTCGTCACAAGATACACAATTTACGATGCATGATAGTGAGTCTGTATCTTAATGGCTATATTTAGGAGGCAAGAATGGATTTCATAAAAAGGGATAGCATTTCACTCCTCATAATTGATATGCAGGAAAAGCTGATTAATGCAATACCTTTAGACAGCAGAGAATCGACAATACGAAACTCCAATATATTAATAGAGACGGCAAAAACATTGAATATTCCAATTATGCTTACGGAGCAATACCCGAAGGGTTTAGGACTCACAATACCTGAAATCAAAGAAGCCGTTGGAGAGAGATTTAAACCTATTGAAAAACTGGTTTTTAGTTGTGCGAGATCCCCTGAGTTTAAATCAACCCTCAAAGAAACGAGAAGAGAAGAAGTGCTTGTATGTGGGATAGAAACACATGTGTGTGTGCTCCAAACAGTTCTCGATTTAATTAATCACGGATATAAGATTCATGTCCCTGCTGATGCGGTAGCATCTAGAAAGGAGTTTGATTGGAAAACCGGAATAAACCTAATAGACAGAGCCGGAGCCACAGTAGGAACGACTGAAACGTTTGTGTTTCAACTCCTTGAGCGTGCAGGGACAGAGGAGTTTAAAAAGATCTCAAAACTGATAAAGTAATTAGATCCAAGGTAATATCGATAAGAATAAGCTTTGCTTAAAAACCAAACTCAGCATAATACGAACTATGTAGGGAATTTGTTAGTTCAAGTTTATATTAAAGGCATTCATTAGAAAAAAGCCTACTACATTTGGACCGAACTAACTCGGCTCTTCCTTACCAGAAAGCAACCTATTTAATATTTCCTTCTGTATATCTTCAATCGCGTTTCTTACTTGAGAAAGCTCATCTAGTGGCTTCCCACGCTCTTTGCATTCTTCAAACAGTGCATCCATCCTAGATATTATATGCCTCAGTTTCGTCTGAGCCTCCATGTTCGCCTTGATATGCATATCTTCATTCTCCCAGGGACGCTTAGCGTATGACTCAAGCTCCTTTGCCTGAACCATTAATTCACGCGCACGGTCTCTGTAGCCGTGAAGCGATTGGTATATAACAACTTGAATTTCCCCCCTCTCCCCCGGATCCCTCCAAAGTACATTCTCAAGCATGCTTAAATCGCCTTCTACCACCTCGCTTCTTCCATCAAGGTATGCCCTTGCCTTTAGTAGCTGAACGGATTGCTTGTATCTTCTGTCTGAAAGGATAATCCCCTTTTTCCTGAGTTCACGCCTTAAGCGTGAGATGAGTTTAATTACATTCGGAGGAATATGTACATTTGCGGTTTGAATTTGGCAGTAGTTAAGCTCTTCAGCGGTTAGCAAAGTTCTTTTTCTTTCAAAGAGCTCGCCTTGTATCATCTTTAAGAACCTAAAATCCTCTTTAATGTAATCAACAACGTACCTGAGTAAAAACCTGTCGTATAGTGCTTCAAGCTCATCCTCTTCCGATGGGATTTCATTACTAGCGCCAAAGAGTGTGATTAGCGGGACTTGAATCTTGTCTATGCCATTGTAAAAGACCCTTTCATTCATAATAGTGAGAAGCGTATTTAGTATTGAAGAACTCGCTTTAAAAACTTCGTCGAGAAAGGCAATGTTGGCTTCAGGTAACTTGCCGTTCATCACCCTTCTGTACTCGTCATTCTCGAGACCCTTTAGACTCACAGCCCCAAATAGCTCTTCCGGCGTAGTGAATTTTGTAAGAAGCCACTGAAAGTATTTAGCACCTGAAACGCTCCTGCATATCTCATGTGCCAGTAAGGATTTTGCAGTACCCGGAGGACCGATAAGAAGCACGTGAGAGCAGGAAAGGAGTGCAGAAAGGGCCCCATCTATAACATCGTCCCGTTCAAAAAACTCCCCCTTTAACTCTTCTTTAATTTTTCTTAGCTTTTCTAGCGCTCTTTCCACGATATTATGTTTACCCCTTGTGAACTTTCAGAGCCACTTTTTCTTACTACGGCATTAACAACCCTGGATGTTGAAGCCACTCCTCCAATAGTACCCACCGATGTTAAAGAGAACACGTCACTTTTCCCAGTGCCTAAAACCACACCACTCAATCCCGGGTTGATTTTTAGATTAGGATCGATAACCTTTACCATTTCCCTTACGTCCCTTATGTCAACTATCGGGTCGTCTTTCCTCGCTTCTATCACAGCCTCGGCTATTAATTCGGCGGTGTCATCCTTAACCTCTTCGGGTGAACCGCTTTCTTGTCTTTGAATAGCCGAGACAGCAGCAGCTTTAACAGCCGCCTTTATTACAACCTTTGGCGCTGTGCTGAAATTTATCTTTTTATCAGCAGGATAAACGGTAACGTAGTCCTTTATCAAATTAAAGAATTCCTCATCCATCCCGTTTATCAGTCGTATCTCTTCTACGCTGTCAAGCGGCCCGTCCTTTATCTGATAAGGGTTCTCAAGTCCGGCATAGTAATCAGCGCTGGCGCCTCCCGAGTCTTGATCATTCCGTTTTCCAGCTATTGGACGGTCAAGCCAGTTAGTTAAGCTTGAAATAAAAAGCGAGGATTTATTCGTATCTACCCCAAGCATTCTAAACAGCTCCTTAAGCTCTGCGAGTACCTGACGGTCTACATTGTTTGTTGTTTGGCTTACCAGAGCATTCAGGTTTATCTTTGAACGCTCATCAATAACCTTCATCGATAATGAGCCGTCTTGAAATGGCAAAAAGGGAATTTGGATAGTCCAGTACCCCTTGGAATCCCCGCTCTCCACGTTCTGAGTACTAGCGAATGCAGTAATATTCTCAAGCGGCTCGTTCTTTATTGTTCCAGCGATAACATACACACCTGATTTTGCTATGTAGCGTGATTTTATTTCATCCCTTGTATTAGCCGATATCTCCGTATCAACATGCGTAAAATATATAAGATCGACGACAAGCGTGGTAAGTATTGCAACTACCATAAGCACAATGATAAGTACAACACCCCGCTCGGATCTTCTTTTCTTGAAATTCATGTTCTTAAAATTACTAATCCCTCCTAATTTGCAGAAGGTATTAATATAAGGGAGCTAAAAACGACGTCTTCCCCCTTATCGCTTCTCATAGTTAATCTTATCTCTACTGCCTTTGGAAGAGAGTTTGATTGTGCGGAATCCCAGGTATCAACATATTCCTCCCCATTACTTGAGAGATAAGATATATCCAACCCTACTACTCGTTCTGATAAAGCATACCGGATTCCACTTGAGCTCGCTCCGATCCTTGGATTTTCACTTCTCATAAGGGAGAAGAGAGCGCTTTCCGGAATCGGTTCAAGAAAGTAGCTGATTATAGCCTCATCCGAATCTGAAGAGTTTATTCCCCTTTTATGGGATAGGGAGTTAAAGTTAACTGAACTGTTATCACCTTCTACCGTTCCTACAAAAAAAGAAGATGCATCACTATCCTCAACTGGAAAAACCAAGCCCATAGGATAAGCCATAGCTAGATCCTCAGTCATCTTAGAAAAAACCACTCTCACTTCATGGTACAGCTCGAGCTCGCTCTCAGCGGAGTCCTTTGCCTTGATTATCTGGAAGAAGGATGCATAGAGAACTGTTAAAACTATAGCTCCGATAAATATAGAAAGAAGCAGCTCAAGTAGAGTTAAGCCCCTATCTGAGGTTAGACATTGCGAGTGTAACTTCAAAGTCTCTTTTCCCTTCATCCCAAGTAATTAATAAACGAACTACCCTTATTTCCGTATCTAAGCCCGGAAGACCTAATGGGGTTACAGACATATACCATCTAAAGCCAGTAGCCTCTGTAAATTCGCCCTCCTGCTCGCCCTCTTCAGGGAACCCGTCCAGCTCAACCTCTGAAAGTTTTCTCTGAGCTAGTGCGGAAGCAATTACCAAATTCTTTGATTGGGAAGCAAGAATCAAATTATTATTTACAGATCCTAAGAGCACGGCGAGTGAAGCCCCGAGTATCGCAACAGCAATAAGAACCTCAAGAAGGGTAAATCCTGTGATTCGTGGTTTGTGATTCGGGGTTCGTGATTCGAACCACGAGCCACGATACACGATACACGATTCGCGATTCATGATACATCTTGCATCCAGTTTATTTTTATTCGCGAGCATTTGGGTCAATTCGTGGTTGAAAAATTTTAATAATTCTAAATATGCTAATTCTTCAACAGGTCAATATACTCATCGAAAACAATGGTTCCCCCTGTGTAGGGTTTTGTAGCCAACGTATAAGCAAGTCCGTCTTCAGTTACAAGGTGTATAACGGCAGGTTCAACAAACCCAGTCGGCATAAATAGTATAAATTCATCTCTTCCCTTTTCCGTCTTTCCAAGGCTCCGCTCCGTTGTAATATCCTTGAAGGAAACACCGGTTGGAAGCTTCTCTCTCTGAACAAAGGAATCGGACGGCGCAACAAATTCATTTCCCTGTACAACCTCAACCCAGTACTCGCTTGTATCTATATCAAATACAAGCTTATATATCTTCTTTTTAAACACAGCTTCACTGTATAGATATCTTATCGTACCGGTGAGCCTTCGTGAAGCGCTTTTGATATTTACTTCAGTAATATCCTTGAACTTGGGTATCGCCACCAGAAAAAAAATACCTAGTAGGGATATAACAACTACAAGTTCTATTAGCGTAAAACCTTCTTGATTCCTCATTGTATCTCACGGCTCGAAATGTCATCATCGCTTGGATATACCCCGTCTTCCCCTGGGGATATGACTTCATAAGAGCCGTCTTGAGTTTGGTCAGGCCCTATGTATACATAATCGCTACCCCACTGGTCCTTCGGAACCTGGCCGCCTTCGAGATACCCTTCTCTTGAGTAACGTTGAGGGACTCTTCCAGAAGTAGGCGGGATTATAAGAGCCTCTAGCCCCTGCTGCGTCTCCGGATAAAAGGCGTTATCGAGCTTAAACTGTTTTAACCCGGTCTCAAGCTGTTTGATTTGAATCCTTGTTGTCTCTACCCTCGCTTTCTCAAGCCTCCCTATAACGTTTGTACTAACGATGTAAGCAAGACCCGCAATTATTACCAGAACCACCATAATCTCGATAAGCGTAAAACCATCTTGTGATCTCATTTTCAAACCTCCTATGTACCAATTGTTGATGTTAAATCAAATATGGGAAGAAGTATTGCAAAAACTATAAATCCTATTACCGCACCTATTAGAAGTATCATAACAGGCTCAAGAAGAGAGGTAAGAGTAGAGACCGAGGTTTCGACCTGGAGGTCGTAAGTATCCCCAATCTTAACTAGCATCTCTTCAAGCTCTCCGGTTTGTTCGCCAACGGTTATCATCCTCGTAACAAGCGGCGGGAAAACACCGCTTTCTCTAAGAGGTCCGGCGAGACTTGTCCCTTCCCTTACGTTCCCACGAACGTTCTTTAGTGTTTCAACATATACCCTGTTTCCCACGACCGCCTCCCCTATTTCGAGTGCCTCGAGAAGCGGGATCCCGCTTCCAAGAAGGGTCCCTAGGGTGCGCGTGAATCTGGATATTAACATCATTCTTGTAATCCTTCCAAAGATAGGAAGCCTAAGAACTAAACGATCAAAGAACCTTTTCCCACGCTCGGTTTTACCGAAACGGTAGGCAACAAATAAAAGACCGACAAGGAAAAGGAATAAGACAATGATGTTTTGACTCAAGAACGTGCTGATTTCTATAAGCACCAACGTAACAACCGGAAGAGACCTTCGGCTTTCTTCAAATATCTTGGCTATCCTAGGTATAACATAAGTCATCATAAAAAATAAAACACTGCCCCCTATAAAGAACATAAAGATCGGATAAATAAGAGCGCTTCTCACACGTGAGCGAAGAGCCATCTGTTTTTCAAGAAAATCGGAAAGTCTGAGAAGCACGATGTCTAGTGTCCCACTAGCTTCACCCGCTTTTACGATATTTATATAAAGGTCGGAGAATACATTAGGGTGCTCTCTTAGCGCGGATGCCAGGGAACTGCCTTCGCTTATCCTATCCTTTACCTGAGTTAGCACCTGACTTAATCTTGCGTCTTCAGTCTGCTCCGAAAGCGCGATAAGCGATGCTTCAAGCGGAAATCCAGATGATATAAGAGTGGAAAACTGTCTTGTCGTTACTGCCAGTTCAGCAGTGCTGATCCCCTTGAATATCAAAAACCTTCTTGTCTTTCCCTTTTTAACCTCCCTTAAAGAGGAAAGAAATATGTTCTGCCTCTTCAACTTGTCAGTGGCAGCCTTAGGGGATTCAGCATCAATTACACCCTCAAGATGCTTTCCTTTTTCGCTTATTGCTTTGTATTTATAAACGGGCATGTTACTAATTATTTTAAAGTTACTTAAAACCTACAGTTCAACATAGGTTAAATGCTTTAACCTATATCCTCAATTCCTAACCTTTCATCCTCTTCCGTGACACGCATTACCTCGTCAATGGAAGTCGAACCTTTAAGAACCTTTTCTGCACCGTCTAGTCTAAGAGTTGTCATTCCAGATTCGATACCCCTCTTCTTTATGGTTGTAGAATCTGCCGTGCTTAACGTAAGACCCCGGATCTCATCATTAATAATAAGTATTTCAAATATCCCGTTTCTTCCACTATAGCCCGTACTAAGACACTCACTGCAACCTCGCGCTCGGTATAGTTTCCCATTCGGAATCTTACTTCTATCAATATTCATCCTTGTGAGCTCATCGTCAAGAGGGGTATAAAGCTCCTTACAGGAACGGCAGAGCAAGCGAAGGAGCCTTTGAGCGATAACTGCTACAAGAGAAGATGCGACAAGAAACGGCTCAATTCCCATATCCACAAGCCTTGTTATAGCACTTGCAGAATCGTTTGTATGGAGTGTGGAAAAAACAAGATGTCCTGTGAGAGATGCATGAATAGCGATATCCGCTGTATCTCTATCCCTGATTTCTCCGACAAGGATTACATCCGGGTCTTGACGGAGTATGGATCTAAGCCCGTTTGCAAAGGTTAGATTCACTTTAGGATTTACTTGAATCTGGTTTATTCCCTGTATTTGATACTCTATAGGGTCTTCAATCGTTATGATTTTCTTGTCTGGAGAGTTTATCCTTTCAAGAGCGGCATAAAGCGATGTTGTTTTTCCACTTCCTGTAGGACCGGTAACAAGAACGATCCCGTGTGGGCGATGAATGAGCGAATTTATGGTTTCGAGTTTCTTACCCTCAATACCCAGTTCCTCCAATTCGAGAAGCACAGATGAGCGGTCAAGAAGCCTCATAACAACACTCTCACCATGAGAAGTGGGAACAGTAGATATACGAACATCCACGTCGCGCCCAGCAATTTTTACTCTAATTCTTCCATCCTGCGGCTTTCTCTTTTCCGCAATATCAAGCTCAGCCATAATCTTTACCCTTGAGATAATGGATGATTGAAGCCTTTTTGGAACAGCAGTCACTTTATAAAGAATACCGTCTTTCCTGAATCTCACCACGACATCTTTTTCAAAGCACTCTATATGGATATCGCTAGCCTTCTCCTTTACTGCATGAAATAAAAGAGAGTTCACAAACCTGATTATCGGTGCCTCGTCCTCTGCTTCAAGAAGGTCTTTAGGTTCCTGAAACTCGGACTCGGTGATCCCCCCTGGGGCTTCGCTCTCAATCTCATCCCTCATCTCCGTGCCACGTTCATAAACCTTGTTTATGCAGTCTATAATCACAGGGCTAAGAGCGAGAAGCGGCTCTACATCACATGCAAAAAGCGACCTTACCTCATCTAATACATATAAATCCAGTGGCGGCGCGAGAGCTACCATAACCCTTCCGTTTCCTTTCTTTAAAGGAATCAGTCTACACTTTTTTGCAAAGCTTATGGGAAGCAGTTTTACGAGTTCCGTATCAATGTCCTTTTCAGAGATGCTGACAATATAAGGGATTCCATAGAACTCGGATAAAATCCCTAGGACCTCTTCATCACTCAAGAGCTTTGACTTGAGGAGGGTTTCTTCGAACCTCTCTCCGTTTTTAGACAAAAGCTCAGTTAGCCTATCCCGAACCGCAGGATTCTTTTTAACGATTATTTCCTCTAGGCTTTTCATCTCAGTATGCCTCCTTTTTAAAACTATTCACTAGGAAATTCTCTCTCCGCACCTTTTTGTTGAAGGAGCATGTTTCGTCTCTGTCTATCTTCGAGTAGCTTTTGCATGTCAACCTCGTTTTCTATAATCCGAGGGGTGAGAAGAATCAAAAGATTTATCTTAGTGCTTCTTCTTTGTTTAAACTTGAATAGGTAACCAAGCAGCGGGACATCGCCAAGAAGCGGAACCTTACTCTCAGCGACAGTTTCTCTATCCTGCACAAGCCCGCCTATTACTATCGTCTGACCGTCTTTAACAACAACGGATGAATTCGCACTCCTCGTATTTGTAGCAATACCAAAAACAGCAGTATTAAGATCGGGGGGTGCAGGGGCTACTGCTGAAACCTCGGTATGGATATTCAAATTAAGAAAGTCACCTTCGCTGATCTGAGGAGTAAGCACAAGCCTAATGCCGACAGGCTCACGGTCGATAGTCTGCACTGTAACACCTGTTTCACCAACTGTACTTCCTGTTGGGAAAGGAATCACATCGGCTACGACAATCTCAGCCTCTTCATTGTCAGTAGTTACAATGCTCGGTGTTGAAAGGACATTCACATCCGTTAAAGAGGCAAGCGCTTGAAATAGAAGGGTGAAAGATGGAATCGGAGGAATTGGGCCTGAGCCATCAGGGTCAACCGACTCACCAATAACCCCTAAAAATAGACCCGATATGCCGCTTAAGGCAGTCAAGAAGGATTGAGGGCTTGCAGCAACCCCGAGTAGACTAGGTATACCAGGAAGTGCTGTTCCAAAAAAGCCTGCGCTTTCACCACCAAATGTAAAACCGACGCTAAAGTTGGTGCCTAGCGCTCTCACTTGATCAAGAGCAATCTCAAGTATTGCCGCTTCAACGAATACCTGCCTTCTTCTTATATCCAGGTCATCTATAACCCTTTTTATAGTTTCATAATCCTTTCGTGAGCCAATAATTATCACTGAATTAGTAGCGGGATCCGCTGTAATTCTTACACCTTCCGCCTCAGCGACAACAGATGAAAACACACCCCCGGTTGTCTCTCTAGGAATCAATTCCCCTGCCTGCTCAAAAGCGCCAATGGTCCCACCCCCGGTCTGCACCTTCCCGCTGTACGTGGGTAATCACAGCTTGGGCGGAGGCGGATTCGTATCACGCTTGTATAAGACC